>DASZOW010000189.1:0-11727 GCA_035550615.1 Puia sp. | reverse complement strand
CACAGGCCGGCGCGCGCGTCGTCGGGATCGACAACTCGCCCTCGATGATCCAACGGGCCCAGGCCGCCTATCCCGACCTCGACTTCAGGGTGCTGTCGGCTACGGATTTTACCTTTGACACGCCTTTCGACGCTGTCTTCTCCAATGCTACCCTGCATTGGGTGCTGGATAAAGAAAGCGCCATCGACCATATCGCCCGGGCGCTGAAACCGGAGGGCCGTCTCGTCCTGGAAATGGGCGGCAAAGGCAACGTCGAAGAGATCGTGCTGGCGACCCGCAAAGTGCTGAACCGTCATGGCTACTATAGCAATGCCGCCACTCAGCTCTGGTACTTCCCCAGCCTCAGCGAGTATACCACCCTGCTCGAGAAAAAAGGCTTCCGCGTTCGCTTCGCCGCACATTTCGACCGGCCCACCGAACTCAAAGACACGGAAAACGGCATCAAGGACTTCCTGAAGATGTTCGGCAACGCCTTCTTCCACAATATCCCCGACACCGGGATCGACGCCGTCCTCGACGAGATCCAGGATATGGTACGCCCCACCAACTACCGCAATGGAAGCTGGTATGGTAATTATAAACGTCTGCGCATCGCCGCAACAAAATTGTAAACATGAACAAGCAAGAATATACCATCACCGTCTACACCGAGAATCAGATCGGCCTCATTAATCGGATCGCGATCATGTTCTCCCGTCGTAAGATCAATATCGAAAGCCTCAATACCTCGCCATCCGAAGTGGAAGGCATCCACCGCTTCACCATCGTCATCAACGAAACCGAAGAGGTGGTCCGCAAACTCTGCCGGCAGCTGGAAAAGCAGGTCGAGATCCTGAAGGCCTATTATAATACCAACGACGAGATCATCTGGCAGGAGCTGGCCTTATATAAAGTCCCGACCGATGAGATCGCCGAAAAGGTCAAAGTGGAACGGCTGCTGCGCGAATATGGCGCCCGGGCGGTAGTGATCCGCAAAGACTACACCGTCTTCGAAACCACCGGCCAGCGGGAAGAAATCGACCGGCTCATCGAGGTCCTCGAACCTTATGGCCTCATCGAATTCGTACGCAGCGCCCGCGTCGCCATCATCAAGGATAGCCACGGCTTCCACGAAAAGCTCAGGGACTTCGAACTTGCCGAACCCGGCGAAGAGGTGGTGGAAAACCAATATCTCAACGATCAGGATAAAGTATTCAGTATGTAACTTCGCGCTCCCGAAGCAATCCGCGAGCAACCAAATAACAAGGTCACTTAAAAACAAAACACATAAAAAGGCAAACATGGCAAAACTCAATTTCGGCGGCGTGGAAGAAAACGTAGTCACCCGCGAAGAATTTCCCCTCGCCAAGGCACAGCAGGTTCTGAAAAACGAAGTGGTAGCCGTCATCGGTTATGGCGTACAGGGTCCTGGCCAGGCGCTCAACCAAAAAGACAACGGTATCAACGTTATAGTCGGTCAACGTAAAAATTCCAAGACCTGGGATAAAGCCGTCCGCGATGGCTTCGTACCCGGCCAAACGCTTTTCGAGATCGAAGAAGCGCTGCAGAAAGGCACGATCATCTGCTATCTCCTCAGCGATGCCGCCCAGATAGCCCTGTGGCCCACCGTAAAAAAACACCTGACGCCCGGAAAAGCCCTGTACTTCTCCCATGGCTTCGGCATCACCTTCAACGAACAAACCGGCATCATTCCCCCCAAGGACGTCGACGTATTCCTCGTAGCTCCCAAAGGCTCGGGCACTTCACTCCGCAGGATGTTCCTGCAGGGCCGCGGCCTTAACAGCAGCTATGCCATCTACCAGGATGCCACCGGCAAAGCCAAAGAACGCGTCGTCGCCCTCGGCATCGCCGTGGGAAGCGGCTACCTGTTCGAGACGGACTTCCGCAAAGAAGTATATAGCGACCTCACCGGCGAACGCGGTACCCTCATGGGCGCCATCCAGGGCATTTTTGCCGCGCAGTACGAAGTCTTGAGAAAGAAAGGCCATACCCCCAGCGAAGCCTTCAACGAAACAGTGGAAGAACTGACCCAGAGCCTGATGCCGCTGGTAGCGGAAAACGGCATGGACTGGATGTATGCCAACTGCTCGACGACGGCCCAACGTGGTGCGCTGGACTGGTGGAAGAAATTCCGCGACGCCACCCTGCCCGTGTTCAACGAGCTGTATGAAAGCGTAGCCACCGGCAAAGAATCTCAACGCAGTATCGACTCCAACAGCCAGTCCGACTACCGGGAAAAGCTCGACGCCGAACTCAAAGAACTCCGGGAAAGCGAGCTCTGGCAAGCCGGTAAAACGGTTCGCAGCCTCCGCCCTGAAAATCAACCGGCTCAAAAATCAAGCAAGAGTGAACCAGTCGCCTAGCATACCAACTGATTCCAGCCTCGTCAGAGGCTGGAATTTAGATTTCTACGCAGCCGCCAAACGGCTGAGTAAGGTCGTGCACCACACGCCCCTTACCCTCAATCACACCCTGTCGAAAAAATACCAATGCCGGGTCTATCTCAAACGGGAAGACCTGCAGGTCGTACGCTCCTATAAATTACGCGGCGCCTATAATATGATGGTCAGCCTGCCCGCCGAACAGCTTCGGAATGGCGTCGTCTGCGCCAGCGCCGGCAACCACGCCCAGGGCTTCGCATATTCCTGTAAGAAATTGGGTGTTAAAGGCGTCGTCTTCATGCCCATCATCACCCCCCGCCAAAAGGTCAACCAGACCAGGATGTTCGGGGAAAACCATATCGAGATCGTCCTCATTGGCGACACGTTCGACGACTGTGCGGTCGCCGCCCGGGAATTCACCCGAAAACATAACATGACCTTTATCCCGCCCTTTGAAGATCTGCGCATCATCGAAGGCCAGGGCACCGTAGCCGTAGAGATCCATGAAGACCTCCAAAACATCGATTATTTATTCGTCCCGGTGGGCGGCGGCGGTCTCGCTTCCGGCGCCGGCGCGTTTTTCAAGACCTATTCGCCAAAGACCAGGATCATCGGCGTCGAACCGGAGGGCGCTCCTTCCATGCTCGCGGCATTCAAAGCCGGGCATGCCATCACCCTCGACGACATCGACCGCTTTGTCGACGGAGCCGCCGTCAAACGCGTAGGCGACCTGACCTATAATATATGCCGCGAAGTCCTCGACGAAATGAATACCGTGCCCGAAGGCCGTATCTGCTCTACCATCCTGCAGCTCTATAACGAGAATGCGATAGTCGTGGAACCGGCCGGCGCGCTCAGCATCGCGGCGCTCGATGACTATGCCGAAACCATAAAAGGCAAAACCGTCGTCTGCATCGTCAGCGGCTCCAACAACGACATCGATCGTATGCAGGAGATCAAAGAACGCTCCCTGCAATATGAAGGGCTCAAACACTACTTTCTTATCCGCTTCGCCCAACGTCCCGGCGCCCTCAAGGAATTCGTGAACCATGTCCTCGGCCCCAATGACGATATCACCCGGTTCGAGTACATCCAGAAACATAATAAAGAAGCCGGACCCGCGCTCGTCGGCATCGAGCTGTCCTGCAAAGAGGACTATCATACCCTTATGAAGAACATGGCCAAATATAATATTACCTTTACAGCCCTAAATAAGGACGACACCTTATTCGGCTATCTCGTATAGGCTCTATGTGTTCTTTTGACACTATTTATTCTGTGAATAACCTATAAATCCTGTGGACAAAAATCCCCAAAATCGGGAAGATTTTTTAGCAAAAATTCACTAGTCTTAGAATTTTTGCGTAATTTTAGACAACTGATCGCTGCAACGCCATAAGAAATTCTAACGTTTCCAGACTTTTTTTGAATAACGTCTAATATTGCTAAGCGGACATGACCAACTTAGGATTATACTCGCCTGAATTTGAGCGCGATGCGTGCGGTATCGGTTTTGTTGCCAACATTAAAAGCAACAAGTCACATCAGATCGTCTCCGACGCGCTGACAATTCTCGAGAACATGGAACACCGCGGAGCCTGCGGTTGTGAGAACAATACCGGCGACGGCGCCGGCATCATGATCCAGACTCCTCACGAATTCTTTTTCGATGAATGCATTCGCCTGGGCATTCATCTGCCCTCTTATGGCAAATATGGCGTCGGTATGCTTTTCTTCCCCCGTGACATCCGGCTCAAGGAAGAATGCCGCGATATCTTCGCGCGCAGCGCGGAAAAATTAGGACTCGAGATCCTCGGCTACCGGAAAGTGCCGGTAAATCCCGACGGCATCGGCCCGACCGCACTCTCCGTCGAACCGGAAATGGAGCAGGTCTTCATCGCCTGTCCCGACCATATCAAAAACCCGGACGATTTCGAACGCAAGCTGTTCCTTCTCCGGAACTATGCCAGCCACACCATCAACAACACGATAAAAAAAGACGCCATCGGTTTCTACGTGGCCTCTCTTTCTTATAAGACCGTCGTCTATAAAGGCCAGCTGACAAGCGGCCAGGTCCGTAACTACTTCCCCGATCTGTCCAACAAACGGGTCGTCACGGCCTTCGGCCTGGTCCACTCGCGTTTTGCGACCAATACCTTCCCTTCCTGGAAGCTGGCCCAGCCCTTCCGGTATATCGCCCACAACGGCGAGATCAACACCCTGCAAGGTAACCTCAACTGGCTCAAGACGAGTGAAAAGGGCTTTACCACCCCCTACTTCACCAAGGAGGAGATGGACATGCTCCTTCCCATTATCTCGGAAGGACAATCCGACTCGGCCTGTCTCGACAATGTCATCGAGCTGCTCACGCTCTGCGGCCGGTCCCTGCCTCATGTGATGATGATGCTGATCCCCGAAGCCTGGGATGGCAACGATCAGATGGACCCGGTGAAGAAATCCTTCTACGAATTCCACGCATCCATTATGGAACCATGGGACGGCCCGGCTTCCATCTCCTTTACGGACGGCAAGATCATCGGCGCCACGCTGGACCGCAACGGCCTCCGCCCCTCCCGCTACTGTGTCACCAGGGATAATAGGGTGATCATGGCGTCAGAGACCGGCGCCCTGCCCGTAGATCAAAGCCTGATCATAGAAAAAGGCCGGCTTCAGCCCGGGAAAATGTTCATCGTCGATCTGGAACAGGAACGAATCATCAGCGATGATGAGCTTAAAACTACTATCTGCTCTCAAAAGCCTTATGCGGAATGGCTGAACAAATACAAGATCCGCATGGAAGAGCTGCCCGAGCCGCGCGTCGCCTTTACGCACCTCGAGCATGAGCAGATCTTCAAATACCAGAAAGCCTTCGGCTATTCCAACGAAGACCTCAATACACTCATCGCCCCCATGTGCCTCGACGGCAAAGAACCCATAGGCTCCATGGGCACCGATGTCCCGCTCGCCGTGCTCAGCGATCAGCCACAGCATCTGAGCAGCTATTTCAAACAGCTCTTTGCCCAGGTGACCAACCCGCCGATCGACCCGATCCGCGAACGTCTGGTGATGTCTCTCGCCAGCTTTGTAGGCGGTAATTCCAACCTGCTGGAAGAAGATCCCCTGGCCTGCCATAGCGTAGCGCTGAAACATCCTGTCCTCAGCAATCATGAGCTGGAAAAGATCCGGAGCATGGACACCGGCATCTTCCAGGCCAAGACCCTGCAAACCTATTTCCGCGCCGACGGCAAACCGGGCTCGCTCCAGGCTGGGATCGACAGGGTCTGTCGCTATGCGGTAGACGCCGTCAACGACGGTTTCGAGATCCTGATCCTCACGGACCGGGCCATCGATTCCGACCACGCCCCCATCCCTTCCCTGCTGGCCTGCTCGGCTGTTCATCATCATCTGATCCGCAAAGGCTATCGCGGCCAGGTCGGCATCATCGTGGAAGCCGGTGACGTTTGGGAGGTACACCACTTTGCCTGTCTCATCGGGTTCGGCGCCACCGCCATCAACCCGTATCTGGCGCTGTCCAGCATCCGCGACATGAAACTCAGCGGAACGCTGCAAACGCAACTCGACGCCGAACAGCTTAAAAAGAACTATACAAAGGCGGTCTGCGACGGCTTGCTCAAAGTGTTCTCCAAGATGGGCATCTCTACCCTGCAATCCTACCAGGGCGCCCAGATCTTCGAGATCATCGGCCTCAATCGCAGCGTCGTAGACAAATATTTCAGCGGCGCCACTTCGCGTATCGAAGGCATGGGCCTCGACGAGATCGCCAAAGAAGTCCTCGCTAAACATTATTTTGCGTTCAGCCGCAAGGATATCCCCATAGACCGCCTCACCGTCGGCGGCATCTACCAGTGGAAGCGCCAGGGGGAGTTTCACCTGTTCAACCCGAACACGGTACACCTCCTGCAGTACTCCACCCGGACCAACGATTACAACGTCTTCAAAAAATACTCCCGCCTCGTCAACGACCAGAGCGAGAAAGCCGCCACGCTGCGCAGCCTGCTGACATTCAGGCGTAACCGCCCCTCCATCTCGATCGACGAGGTGGAACCGGCGGAAAGCATCTACAAACGTTTCGCCACCGGCGCGATGTCCTTTGGCTCCATCAGCCATGAAGCCCACTCGACCCTCGCGATCGCCATGAACCGCCTCGGCGGCAAGAGCAACACCGGCGAAGGCGGCGAAGACGAACTGCGCTATGAGCCGCTGCCAAACGGCGACTCGATGCGCTCCGCGATCAAACAGGTGGCCTCGGCCCGTTTCGGCGTGACCAGCTACTACCTGACGATGGCGGACGAACTGCAGATCAAGATGGCACAGGGCGCAAAGCCCGGCGAAGGCGGCCAGCTTCCGGGACATAAGGTAGACGAGTGGATCGGCAAAGTGCGCCACTCTACCCCCGGCGTAGGCCTGATCTCCCCGCCCCCGCACCATGATATCTATAGCATCGAAGACCTGGCGCAGCTCATCTTCGACCTTAAGAACGCCAACCGCGCCGCCCGCATCAGCGTAAAGCTGGTGTCCAAAGCCGGCGTCGGCACCATAGCGGCCGGAGTCGCCAAAGCCAAATCGGACGTCATCCTGATCTCCGGACATGACGGCGGCACAGGCGCCTCTCCTTTGAGCTCTATCCGCCATGCCGGCCTGCCCTGGGAACTCGGCCTCGCCGAATCTCACCAGACACTGGTAAGAAATAAGCTCCGCAGCCGCGTAGTGCTTCAGGCGGACGGTCAGATGAAGACCGGCCGGGATATCGCCATCGCTACGCTCTTAGGCGCCGAAGAATGGGGCCTGGCTACTACCGCCCTCGTCGTGGAAGGTTGTATCATGATGCGTAAATGCCATCTCAACACCTGCCCCGTAGGCGTGGCCACCCAGGACCCGGAACTGCGCAAACGCTTTACCGGCGACGCGGATCACGTAGTCAACTTCTTCAAGTTCATTACTCAAGAGCTGAGAGAGATCATGGCCGAGCTTGGCTTCCGCACCATCGAAGAAATGGTTGGACAGGTCGACTGTCTCGAAGTCCGCGAAAACGTGACCCACTGGAAATACAGTAAACTCGATCTCTCTCCCATTATTTATAAAGAACCAGCCTCCCTCTACACGGGTCTGCACAAACAGGAAGATCAGGACCATGGCCTGGCCGACGTGCTGGACTGGAAACTGGTAAAAGCCGCCCAGCCCGCATTGGAACACCGTCAGAAAGTATTCGCGGAATTCGCCATCCGCAATACCGACCGCACGGCAGGCACCATCCTCTCGAACGAGATCTCCAAACGTTACAAAGGGGAAGGGCTGCCCGAAGATACTATCCATTTCAAGTTCACCGGTACCGCCGGTCAGAGCTTCGGCGCCTTCAACACCCGCGGCATGACCCTGGAACTGGAAGGCGATGCCAACGACTACTTCGGTAAAGGCCTCTCCGGGGCGCGCTTGATCGTCTACCCCGCACAAAATGCAGGCTTTGTCCCGGAAGAGAACAGCATCATCGGCAACGTCGCCTTCTATGGCGCCACCTCCGGTGAAGCCTTTATCCGCGGTAAGGCCGGCGAACGCTTCGGTGTCCGCAACTCCGGCGTCAAAGCGGTGGTGGAAGGCGTCGGCGATCACGGTTGCGAATACATGACAGGCGGCAGGATCGTCATCCTCGGTAATACCGGCCGCAACTTCGCAGCGGGCATGAGCGGCGGCATCGCTTACATCTACGACGTGCGCGGCGTATTCGGCCACAACGTCAACCGTGAGATGGTCGAACTCGATCCGGTAAGCGGCGACGATATCGCCGAACTCAAAGACATGATCCAACGGCACTATGCCTATACCGCCAGCACCGTGGCTAAATTCGTACTGGATGATTTCGACAACCAGCTGCAACATTTTGTCAAGGTGTTCCCTACGGACTATAAAAAAGTATTACTGGAAAAAGCAGGCCGGCCACAGAGAACGACTCACAAATAATTGAGAACGCGGAGTAGGCTCTCATGTGTGACTCAGCCACTCCGTTGTTCTCTGTGACCGCCTCCTGCTAAAAAAATCAAATAAGATCAAAGAATATGGGCAAACCAACCGGCTTCCTGGAATTCGATCGCCATCTTCCTTCAAAACGTCCCGTGCAGGAAAGGAAGAACGATTACAAGGAATTTGTGAACATGTATTCGGGCCCGGAACTCAACAAACAGGCCGCCCGCTGCATGAACTGCGGCATCCCCTTTTGTCATCACGGTTGCCCGCTGGGCAACGTGATCCCGGAATTCAACGACGCCGTCTACCGCCAGGAATGGCAGGAAGCATACGAGATCCTCACGGCAACCAATAACTTTCCCGAATTTACAGGCCGCATCTGCCCCGCTCCCTGCGAAAGCAGCTGTGTACTCGGCATTAACCAGCCGCCCGTAACCATCGAAGAGATCGAACGTCACATCATCGAGATCGCCTTCGAAAAAGGTTTTGTCAAGGCCAACCAACCCACCCTCCGTACGGGTAAGAAAGTAGCCATCGTCGGCTCCGGCCCCGCGGGGCTTGCTGCAGCCGATCAGCTCAACGCTGCCGGCCATTCGGTCACCGTCTTCGAACGCGACGACGAACCGGGAGGCCTGCTCCGCTACGGCATTCCGGATTTCAAACTTGAAAAATGGGTCGTGGCCCGGCGTATCAAGCTCATGGAAGAAGCCGGCATCACGTTTAAATGCAATGCGGAAGTCGGCTCGGCCATCCACATCAACGACCTGCTGCGGGAATTCCATGCCATCGTGCTGGCAGGGGGCTCCACCATTCCCCGCGACCTCCCCGTTCCCGGCCGCCAGCTCAAAGGCGTCCACTTTGCAATGGATTTCCTCAAACAACAAAACAAACGCGTCGGCAATATCCCCTTCGCCGGGGAAGATATCCTCGCCACCGGCAAGAACGTCATCGTTATCGGCGGCGGCGACACCGGCAGCGACTGCGTCGGCACCTCGAATCGCCACAAGGCAAAATCAGTCACCCAGTTCGAGCTGATGCCCAAACCGCCGCATGCCCGTACCAGCTTCATGCCCTGGCCCACCTATCCAATGATCCTCAAGACCTCCTCCTCCCACGAGGAAGGCGCGGACAGACATTGGGCCATCGCTACCAGGGAATTCGTCGGCGACGACAAAGGCAACCTCAAAGCGCTCAAAACGGTGAAGCTGGAGTGGAAGATGACGGAAGACGGCCGGGCCGCCCAGTTCACCGAAGTCCCCGGCAGCGAACAGGAACTGCCATGCGAACTGGCATTGCTCGCCATGGGTTTCGTACACCCGCAGCACCACGGCCTGCTCAAAGAACTCGACATCGAACTCGACGACCGCGGCAACGTAAAAGCCTCCGAACGTAACTATCAGACCAGCATCCCAAAGATCTTTACGGCCGGCGATATGCGCCGCGGCCAGTCCCTCGTGGTATGGGCCATCAGCGAAGGCCGCGAATGCGCCCGCAAGGTAGACGAATACCTCGTCGGCGTATCCCGCCTCGAACGCAAAGACCAAAGCCTCATCGCACTCTAACCAGGAACGAAATGCTCCCATGATAAAAAGCCGGCCGCTGACAGCCGGCTTTACTTTTTTTAAATGCCGCCGGTCCTTACCGGCGGCATTTCTATCTTTTCACTGCCCCGACCCTGAATAGTTTGACGAAAGGGGCTTTTTTTTATATTTTTTTAAACAAAATCAATATTTACAAAGTAGGGGAAAATCAAAAAACCGCCTTAGTTGCTTATTTATCAATTCATTACAGCTATTCAATAGGGTTGATCACATGATATTATTTTTTATTCTATGTGTGTCTTTTAGACCTTTCGGATGATTTCTTCCTTACATTAGCATTTCAAAATATCACTTTATATTATTTTAATATTTGTTATTGAGATCCCTTAGGTCCACCATTTATTAACCAAAACCATCTGCAATGCTTAAGAGTATAACTTTTTCCGTTATCGCTACAGCCATCTCTTTTTCCACCTGGGCGCAGGCGCCTGCCGACACCGCCAAGGCCGCAGCTCCCGCACCTCCTCCTCTTTCCATCACAGGTTCTGCCGACATGTATTACCGCTATGATTTTAACAGGCCCGTAGCAGCCCCCTATAACTCTTTTACCAGCTTCACTCAAAAACATGATCAGGTACAATTAGGCATGGCCACGATAAAGCTGGAGCATAAGACGGCTAAAGTGGATATGGTAGCCGACCTCGGCTTCGGCCAAAGGGCAAAGGACTTCGACTACGCCGACGACCCCAGCTATGGCGGCGGCGGCGGCATCCTGCAGGCCATAAAACAATTATACATCAGCTATTCCCCTGCGTCCTGGATCAAGTTTACGGCCGGCACCTGGGCCACCCATGTCGGCTATGAAGTAGTGGACGCCTATGCTAACCGCAACTATAGCATGTCCTATATGTTCACCAATGGCCCCTTTTCCCACACCGGTCTCCGGGCCGACCTCACTTCCGGTAAACACGGGTTCATGATCGGTGTTTCCAATCCCACGGATTACAGGACCATCCCTGACGGCGGACAAAATAATAAGAACCTGATCGCCCAGTACAGCTACTCCGCCAGCGATAACTTCAAGCTTTACCTGAACTATGTAGGCGGGAGGGATATCGCCGACAATAAAGTTCACCAGTATGATCTCGTGCTAAATACCAGGTTTTCCGGTACATTCGGCATCGGCGCCAATGGCACCGTCAACGTATCCAGCGCCAAAGACGGAGACACCTATGATCCCAGCCATACCTGGTATGGCGCCGCTGCCTACTTGCTGCTGGATCCCAAACCCTGGTTCGGCCTTACCCTGCGCGAAGAATATTTCAGCGACAAGGACGGAGTAAAGATTGCCGGGGGCGGCAATGTCTTCGCCTCCACTCTTACAGCCAGTTTCAAAGTGGATGGGTTCACGTTCATGCCTGAGCTCCGCCTCGACAACGGCAGCAAAGAATTTTTCGGCAAACACGACGGCGCCGCTGCCAAAACAGACGCCAGCTTCCTTATCGCAGCCGTCTATTCTTTCTAATCCTATATACCTAAATAGACAACCCCAACCAGACCTCGGCCTCCACGCCGCCTGACCGGATCTGAAGCCAGTACGTCTATGCCTGGACCACGGCCCGTGCCGACCAAACATTTCATTTTGCACCATCCAAAATTATTTAGATATTTGTCTAAATATCTAAATAGGTGAACCTTCTTTTTAACGCGTTGAACGATCCTACCCGGCGCCAGATCCTGGAACTCCTCCGGGATAAGGACATGACAGCCGGCGACATCGCCGCTCAGTTCGACATGTCCTGGCCCAGCGTATCGCATCACCTGGA
>DASZOW010000188.1:0-15050 GCA_035550615.1 Puia sp. | reverse complement strand
TGGGGAATTTCTTTTAATATCCTTTATAAGTTCGGGAATGTGTTCCAGCGGAACTCCATGTTCTATTATTTATTCTATAATGGCGCTTCGGCCGGACATCCCGATTATGACCGGCGTTGGCAAAAGCCGGGAGATGAGAAGTTTACGAATGTTCCATCGATGGAATATCCTAGCAATCAATCGCGGGATTTTTTCTATCAGTACTCGGAGGCGCTGGTTACGAAAGGGGACAATATCCGGTTGCAGGATGCGCAGATCAGCTATAGTTATAATAAACAAGAACATTCCCGGCTGCCGTTCCAACAAATGCATTTTTATCTATATGCGAATAACCTGGGCATCTTATGGAAGGCAAATCATCAGGGAATCGACCCCGACTATATTTATGGGGCGCCGAGTCCACGTACCCTGGCAATTGGGATAAAGATCGACTATTAAAAATTTTTATATGCGCTTTTCATTCGTAGACCGGACGAAACGCTTATTACTCCCGCTCGTACTGCCGCTATTGCTGGCGGCCTGCCACAAACATTTCCTGGATTCAAAGCCGGAATCGAACTTGCTGATACCAACAACGATAAGTGATTGCCAGTCGATCCTTGATAACACTACTGTTTTCAACCAGGTTCCGACGCTAGGTGAAGCATCCAGTGATAATTATTATTTTGTTCCTTCTTATTGGATGAAATTGGATACACGGCAATCCAACGCCTATATCTGGGCGGCAGACATCTTTGGGGGACTGGGGAACCAGCCGGATTGGAATACTCCTTATCAACAGGTGTTTTATGCTAATGTGGTACTGGATGGATTGGGGAATAAACCCGATGCTGACAGCGTAGGTGAATGGAGTGCGGTAAAAGGAGAAGCGTTGTTTGCCCGGGCTTTTGCTTTTTACAATATTTCGCAGATCTTTGCTCCGCCTTACGACAGTAGCACTGCAAATTCGCAATTGGGTATACCTTTGCGTTTGCATGCGGATATCGGGCCGCTTTCGGTTCGCTCAAGCGTTGGTCAGACCTATCAGCAGATCATTAGTGACCTGGATTCCGCCGAAGACTTGCTTCCACCCTCTCTCCCAAGCACCAATAATTTACGGAATCGTCCGGTAAAGGTCTGTGCCCAGGCTTTGCTTGCCAGGGTATATCTTAGCATGCGCAAGTATGCCCAAGCGCAGGCTTATGCCGACAGTGCCTTACGGATATACCCGAAGTTGATCGACTACAACACTTTGGATACGGTAGCGGGAGTGCCCATAGGACTGATCAATGCGGAGGCCATCTACCAGGCTAATTTTCTGGGAGCCGTGCAATTGGGGGGAAATTATCCCTGCGCCATCGCCGGGGGGTTCTATCAGAGCACGAGGATCGATACTACACTTATTCAATCTTATGATTCGCATGACCTTCGTCGGGTGGTCTATTATCATTATAAGCCAAACGATTCATCCTATCTTAAGGGAAGTTATGCCGGAACCAATTATTGTTTTGGTGGACTGGCGACCGATGAGCTCTATCTGATCCGAGCGGAGGGGGCCGCACGATCCGGTAATATCACAGTAGCTATGAATGATATTGATACATTGTTAAGCAAGCGTTGGCGGACTGGAACCTTTCCGGGATATACCGTGGCTTCGGCGCAGGAGGCGCTGGACACGGTTTTACTGGAACGACGGAAGGAATTGGCTTTTCGAGGGCTGCGATGGACCGATCTCCGTCGATTGAATGCGGACGGCGCCAATGATACGCTATACCGCAACCTGAATGGTCAGTTATTTACACTCTTGCCCAATAGTAATCTTTATACCCTGCCGATTCCGTCTGATGTGATCAATTTAAGCGGGATGTTGCAAAATCCGCGGTAAGCGGTTGCCAATCATTTAATGGGATTTAATAAACAGCGGAAATAGATAGCGCCAATATAACGCTGATCCTTAACCTAGGAAGATCATGTATATTGGCGCCCAAAAAATAGGTTATACTTTGCCGTCAGAGCCGATCCTCTAATGGGATGATGCAGCCTGCGCAGAAGTATTCGGAGCCGGCTTGGTCGTCTTTGCCGGCTTTTGGTTTTGTCTTACGAAGCAATTGTTAGTGCAATAAGTGCCTACCTGGCATTCAAAAAAGTGAATTAAATCATTAGAATAATATGTACAGGCTTCGCTTCCTTCGGCACAGGTATAATTGACACCTTCAGTGCCGGCTGGGCTGTATACCCCACCAGCGAAATAATATTGCTCCATGTTTGAACAATCGAACTTGGGACGGGTGGCGAAAGCGGCACAGATACTGAAAACGATAGCTAAGGACATAATGGACCATTTAAATTTTTTCATACGAAACTGTTTTTGGTGATAATTATGGAATGAAAAGATTTTTTGCGTTGATAGATCACGCCGACAACCGATAACGTCACGAAAAACAAGTTAAGCACCAGGTGCTGCCGCCATGTGAGCTTTTTGATAACGCCTCCGCACGAACAGGGGATATACGAGAAGCCGTGCAGCAGGATGACGATGGAATAGATAGTAAACAAGCCCATCAATACCAGGGAGCCATAGAAGCCTAACAGTCTTGTACGTTCGAAGATCAGCGCGGCTGATAATAGGATCTCCGCACAAGGAATGAACCAAACCAGGAATGGAGTCCAGCTATTGGGCAGCGGTTGATTGTTCATCTCCTTGATGAAGGTCTTGAAATCAAGGAATTTACTTACACTAGCATAGAGAAAAAGCAGTATCAGTAGGGCCGAGATACACTCCAGCATTACCTGTTTTTTAAACATAGTTAATTTGATTTTAACAGCAAACAAATGGCCAAGCCAAAGTTGTTATTAATAAGGTAATCATGAGCGGATAGGAAAACGAAAAGCATTGTTCGGGTCGGGATAAAGAGATAAAGGAGGATAAAAAGAGGAAAAGGTTGTTCTGCATTAAAATTCGTGAAAAAAAGTTGACTGTACAAAAACTATTTAAAAAAAATTTATTGTTTGACAATTGTTATTTGTTAATTATCGTTTACCCATAAAAGAGGCACTATGCGCGTTGCAACGTTGTTCGTATTCTTTTTTTTCTTTGTCTTCAAGGGGTACACTCAACCCGCGAAGGCTGTCTATGACGATCCTCGTTTTATTTCCGCCATTCTTCATGAACATCAAACGTACAGGGACGAATTGAAGTTGCCTGCACTGTCCTGGTCTCCCCAATTAGCAAGGGATGCTTTGGTCTGGGCGCGGCACCTGGCCTCGATCGACAAGGGCGAGCATGATCAATCTATGCGCGGTCACGAAGGTGAAAATCTTTGGTGGGGCACTGCAGGGGCTTTTAGCTATTCCCAGATGGTGGACATGTGGGGGAACGAGAAGAAATCGTTCAAATACGGCATCTTTCCCAACTGCAGTACTAAACGCTCGGCCGTTGTCGGGCACTATACCCAGATGGTGTGGAGAAATACGCAATCTGTAGGGTGTGCCCTTGCCAGCAATGGCGAGACCGATTTTCTCGTTTGCCGGTATTCGGCTCCCGGCAATGTTATCGGCGAGAAGCCTTATTGAATTTCCAATGACAATATTCTTGCCTGCGGGTAAGCCTGCCCGCTATGCCTGGCGGCGGTGGAGATGGAAATTTTCTAGGCCGCCGAGGCATCGACTATCTCCGCCATGGTGATTCCCAGGTGACTTTCGTCGTAAACACAACGGCCATTGCGGATCAGCAATACTTGGGGGGATTCGTGGCCAATCCGAAAGATTTCGGCTACCTTGTTGGAGACCGGCCGGTGATTGAGCAGGTCAAGATAATAGAAATCAATGGATTCTGGCTTCTCGGCGCGTTCCAGCCGGCCTTTGACGACGGCGCTGGCCGAGCAACGGGTACTGTGTTTAAAGATCAACTGGGGACGGTCGGCGGAGCGGGTTTTGATGTCTTCCAATTGCGCCTCCGTCTGAAGTGGGATCCAATTCATAGTTTATAAAGAGTTATTTTTCAAATAACACGGACCGGCAAAAATAGTTCACGTAATGCGGAGGCCTGGTGGACCGGGAGGCAACAAAAAAGGTTATCGAAAAACGATAACCTGGCAAAAAGTTTTTGGGTAGGGTGGGGGTAGCCTGCAAATCAATAGGCGGCGAACGGCAATCCGGCGATTAGCGGCCCATAGCGTGACCATATCCTACAAAGCCCTGGCTCATAGCGCAACCGCCACGGGAAGAGGCGCAGGAAGTAAATGCACTGGCGACAGCCATAGCGATAACTAAAATCAAAATTGTCTTTCTCATTTTGTGGTATTTAAGATTGAAACGATAAATTGCCTGGACGTTAAATGAGGAAATGGATACCAGGTAATTCGATAGGAGGGGACGGATACCTGCCTTAGTGAGGGCAAAAACTATTCCAGGGGTCTGGACTTTGGAAAACGATAAGAAATTGGGGAGTTATTTCGAAGGATAGAGAAAGATTTTCAACTCAGTGATACAAAGTAAACACAAAAATTCGACATTCGCAAGCCCCGGGGAAGCGAATCGGCAAAAATTACAAGCGCTGGGGAGGAGTTTTTGGAGATTTTCTAATAATTGATTGATTTTGAATTGATTTGAATATGAATGTTCATTTTATCGCGATCGGTGGCAGCGTAATGCATCAGCTGGCTATCGCCCTCAGGCGGAAGGGATATATGGTCACGGGCAGCGACGACGAGATCTTCGAGCCTGCCAGAACGAACCTGCAGCAGGAGGGGCTTTTACCCGAGCCCATCGGCTGGCAGCCGGCCCGCATCCATGCCAATTTAGATGCGGTGATCCTCGGGATGCACGCCAAGGCCGACAATCCCGAACTGCAAAGGGCAAGGGAACTGGCGTTGCCGATCTACTCCTTTCCGGAGTATATCTACCAGGAAAGCAGGAACAAAACAAGGGTCGTGGTAGGCGGCAGCCATGGAAAGACAACGACCACAGCTATGATCATGTCGGTGTTGCAACACGCCGGAGCCGCTTTTGATTACCTGGTAGGCGCCCGGCTGGAAGGTTTTGCACAGTCCGTGAATATTACCCAGGCGCCGGTCATCGTCTGTGAGGGCGACGAATACCCCGCGAGCGCACTGGAAAAGCGGCCGAAATTCCATTTTCTTTTCCCGCATATCGCCGTTATTACCGGTATTGCCTGGGATCATATCAATGTCTTTCCCACCTTTGAGAATTATCTCGAACAGTTTCGCATCTTTATAGATAAGATTGAACCGGGCGGAGTCCTTATTTATAATGAGACGGACCCTGTGCTGAAAAAGCTGGTGGTGGAACATCCATCTCCGGTGCGGAAGATCGGCTATGGGATACCCGAGCATACCATCGAAAACGGCATAACAGTTGTTACGCTGGAAGGCCGGACCGGCGTGCTTAAGGTATTCGGGGACCATAACCTGCTAAACCTGCATGCTGCATTTTTGGTTACCAAGGAGTTAGGGATGGGGACCGACCAATTTCTGGCCGGCATGGCCAATTTTTCGGGGGCTGCCAAACGGTTGGAGCTGATCGGGAGAAATGACTCCGTGAATTTATACCGGGATTTTGCTCATGCTCCTTCCAAGGTAAAGGCGACGATACAGGCTGTAAAAATGCAGTTTCCGGGGCGCCAGCTGATCGCTGTGCTGGAATTGCATACTTATAGTAGCCTGAATGAGCAGTTCATGGATCAGTATCACGGGTCCCTGGACCCCGCCGACAAGGCCGTCGTTTTTTATTCCCGGCATGCCCTGGAGCTAAAACGGCTGCCGCCGCTCCCGGGAGAGAAAGTGGCTGAGGGTTTTGGGAAGCCCGGATTGGTGGTGATCCAGGAAAAGGAAGAATTGCAAAAATGGCTGATGAAACAATCTTACAAAAACGTTAATTTGCTTTTAATGAGCTCTGGTAATTATGACGGACTGGATGTCGTGGCATTGGCGAAACAGATCTCTTAATATCACTCACTACTCACTGCATGTTACAACTCACTCGCCCCTTAGCGATCATTGACCTGGAAACAACAGGGGTCAACCTGGGCACTGACCGAATTGTGGAAATCGCCATCGTGAAAATTATGCCGGATGGGAAAAAGCTGATCAAGCGCAAGCTGATCAATCCCGAGATCCCTATCTCCCAGGGATCGACCGATATTCATGGCATTTCCAATGAAATGGTAAAAGACGCGCCTACCTTCCGGCAGGTAGCGAATGAACTGAAACAGTTCCTGGATCATTGTGATCTGGCCGGATATAATTCCAACAGGTTCGATATTCCGATGCTGGTGGAAGAGTTCCTGCGTATCGGCATGGAGTTCGATGGTAAGGGTAGGAAGCTGCTAGATGTGCAAAAGATCTTTCATATGATGGAACAACGGACGCTTAGCGCTGCCTACCGGTTCTATTGCAACAAGGAATTAGAGGGTGCGCATGGCGCGGAGGCGGACGCTTCGGCGACTTGGGAGGTACTTGTCGCCCAGGTGGTAAAATATCCCCAACTGGGAACGAATATCGAAACGATCCTGAAATGTATCGGGGAAGAACAAGTCGTGGATTTTGCGCGGCGATTCGTGTTGGAGAACGGGATAGAAGTGTTTAACTTCGGCAAGCACAAGGGGAGGTCCGTGGCCGAGATCCTCAAGGCGGAGCCGCAGTACTACGACTGGATGATGAAGGGCGATTTCCCCCTGCATACGAAGCAGAAACTAACGGAAATCTTCAACAGGACTATGTTAAAAAAGGGGTAAGCAGCAGATAGGGTGCCGAAAAATCGTAACTTTGAGGTTTAACAATAATTTGGATCAGGCAGTTGGAAAAGATCGTCATCATACCTACGTACAATGAAAAGGAGAACATCAGCGATATCCTGGAAGCAATCTTCCAGCTGCGTCAAGGTTTTCATGTGCTGGTGATCGATGATAGTTCTCCGGACGGCACGGCGGCGATCGTCAGACAGTTACAGCAAAAATATCCCGGACAGCTTTTCCTGGAGGAGCGCCAGGGAAAACAGGGGCTCGGAACGGCCTATATCCATGGTTTTAAATGGTCGGTTCGGAATAATTATCAGTTCATCTTTGAGATGGATGCCGATTTTTCCCACAACCCCAGGGACCTGGACCGGCTTTATGAAGCCTGCAAGCGTCAGGGTGGGGATGTAGCCGTCGGCTCACGGTATGTCAAGGGTGGAGGAAACGTCAACTGGCCCCGCAACCGCATCCTGCTTTCCCGCGGTGGTTCGATCTATACCCGGCTGATCACATGGATGCCGGTACAGGACCCCACTGCCGGGTTCGTATGTTACCGGAAAGAAGTGCTTGAAACGATCAATCTCGATCAGATCAAATTTGTCGGGTATGCTTTCCAGATCGAAATGAAGTTTGCCGCCTGGAAGCTGGGGTTTAAGATCAAAGAAGTTCCGATCATCTTCGAAGACAGGAAATTCGGCGTTTCCAAAATGAACAAGGGGATCGTCAAGGAAGGCATCTTAGGGGTGTTGAATCTTCGCTGGCATTCCCTGTTCAAGAACTATCGCAACCGGGTAAAGAATGACGCGGTGGCTGTGCGACCTTTCTCCAAGGAAGCCATAGCGGAATCCAAATGAAGAAGGCATTTATCCAGCTGCATGTTGCCGTCCTGCTTGCTGGTCTCACCGGTGTTCTCGGAAGACTCATCACGTTAAATGAAGGTTTATTGGTCTGGTACCGGCTGCTGTTAACGGCGCCGTCGCTGTGGTTGCTTGCATGGCTTCGTCACCAGTCCGTGCGGATCGACCGCCGGGATATGTGGCGCATCTTCGGGATCGGCGGTATCGCCGCGTTACACTGGGTGGCATTCTATGGCAGTATCAAATATTCCAATGTCTCGGTAGGGTTGCTTTGTTTTTCGGCGATCGGCTTTTTTACCGCGCTGATAGAGCCGTTGGTGCTCCGGCATAGGATCGATGTGATGGAGCTGTTGCTCGGGCTGCTGGTGATCGCGGGGATCTTTTTAATCTTCCAGGTGGATCCTCATTTCAAGACGGGTATCCTGGTTGGGCTGGTGTCTGCATTGCTGGGCAGTCTTTTCCCTGTTTTGAATAAACGAATCTTAAAACGGGTGTCGCCGGAGAATGTCACCCTATATGAACTGACCGGCGGTTTCCTGGTGTTGAGCATGCTGATGCCGGTCTACCTGCATCTTTTTCCCGCCTCCCGGCTAATCCCGAGCTGGCAGGACTGGATCTGGCTGCTGGTGCTGGCCTGGGCCTGTACGGTGCTGGCTTTTAATCTTTCCATGAGTGCGCTGCGGCATATTTCAGCCTTTACGGTAAACCTCAGCTATAACCTGGAGCCGGTATATGGGATCCTGCTGGCCTTTGTGCTTTTCCGGGAGGACAAATATTTGAACAAGGGATTTTATATCGGGTTTTGCCTGATCCTGTCGTCTATTATCTTACAAACAGTACGGCTCAGGCGCAGACGGACGGCTGTGCCGGGTGGTCTTTAGGCGGCCTTATTGCTGATATACCGGACCAGACTTCTTTTGGCGATGGGCAACAGGGTCTCGTCGACCGGGAATTTCAATTCAGTTTCGATGGAATAGACGGCAGGATTGGGCAGCTCGGTCTTGACCCGGATGAGCTCGGCCTTGATATTTTCGTAGGTGTTGACGATGCCTCGCGTCCAGCTGTCGATGTACTCGGTTCGGATGCTGCGGTATTTTTCATCGTGTTTTTCGAAAAAGCTCAGACGATACTGATAAACGCGGGTATCGGCATGCGTGCCTGTGCTTAGGAAAAAATAACCTTCCTGGTTGTCCAGCGGAACGAGGCCGACCGGGAAGATGATCAGCTTGTCTTCCACGAATTCATAGATCTCGGTGCCATTGCTGATGGTCTGACGGATCTCCGCGGTAGCATAGTTGATGATCTCTTCCAGCTCCTTCATGAGTTCGTCGTCTTCGATCATCTGTTCATAGAGGATCTGCAGCTTTTCGATCTGGACGCCGGTGAGTTTTTTGGGGAACTGTTCCTGCAGGTATCTTTTGTTCTCCCGGAAGGCGGCCAGGTTGTTGTAATGAAAGATGATATCCGCCAGCTGTGGATAGAGCTTATTTTGATTAAAATACCGGTGGATCTCCTGCAGATAGGCGAGTAGGGTATATTTTTTCAGTTCGAAATCGATATAACCGTCTGCGAACCAGGTTTCGGATAATGTCTTCATGGATCTTCTTTTAATTCAGGGTTTGGCCGCGGGGCGGCGCGTTATTGAATTTACAAAAATCCATTGACAAATGCAAATGGGTGCTGTTACAGCGCCCGGTCCGGGGAGAAGTTCTCCAGCTCGCGGGCTACGGCCGAGCAGAAGGTAGCGCCGAGGCTGCCGTCTACTATGCGGTGATCGTAGGAAAGCGAGAGATACATCATGTGACGGATGACGATGGCATCGCCTTCCGGCGTCTCGAGCACCACCGGCCGTTTTTTGATGGCGCCCACCGCGAGGATGGCTACCTGCGGCTGATTGATGATCGGCGTGCCCATGAGGCTGCCGAACGTGCCGACATTGGTAAGCGTGAAGGTCCCTCCCTGGGTATCTTCGGGTCTCAGTTTGTTCTGCCGGGCGTTGTCGGCGAGGGTATTGACCTGACGGGCCAGACCGTTGAGATTGAGCTGATCGGCATTGCGGATCACGGGAACGATCAGGTTACCCGAAGGCAGGGCCGTGGCCATCCCGATATTGATATCTTTTTTGATGATGATCTTATCTCCGTCCACCGAGCTATTGATCAGCGGATACTTTTTGATACACCGGATCACAGCTTCGATGAACAGGGGGGTGAAGGTCAGTTTGGTGTTCTCTCTTTGCTCGAATTCCTTTTTGACCTTTTCCCGCCAGTGGACCAGGTGAGTGACGTCGGCTTCGGATACGCTGGTGACATGGGGACTGGTGTGTACGCTGCGAACCATGTGATCGGCGATCAGCCGGCGCATCCGGTCCATCTCGATGATCTCGACATTCCCGCTGTATACGGGGATAGGGTTCTGCTGTGTGGCCGGAAACTGCGTCGCCGCGGAGGCCGGTTCGTGGTGATGCGTCACCGAAGGCGCTTGCTGGGGATAGCCGGTAGTAGCCGCGCCGGTAGCGTAGCTTGTAGCAGCCGCGGCCGGAGCATGACCTGCTTTCCGATCGGCCACGTATTGAAGAATATCCTTTTTGGTGACCCGGCCGTCGTTGCCGCTGCCGGGGATGGATTCCAGCTCGCTGAGGGGCACGCCTTCATTGGCTGCGATGTTGAGCACCAGGGGCGAGTAGAAGCGGATAGCTCCCGGAGTTGCCGGCTGCGCCGGACGGTGATTGACGGGCTGCTCGTGGTGCGTCACCGTGGCTGTTGGCGTGGGTGTGCCGGTCATCGCAGCAGGGGCCGCATTGGCGGAGGCGCTATTGGATGCGCTATTGGTCCGGATGCGGGCGATCACGGAGCCGATGGGCACGACATCGTTGACCTGATACAGCAATTCTTCCAGCACGCCTTCTGTCGAAGAGGGGACCTCGGAGTCGACCTTGTCGGTAGCGATCTCCAACACCGTCTCGTCTTGTTTAACGGCATCGCCGGGCTGCTTGTGCCACTTCAGGATGGTGGCTTCCATGATACTTTCACCCATTTTTGGCATGACCAGGTCGACAAGAGGCATACGTTAGAAGATTTTGATGGTTAGCGGACCTGAGGGCCCGATGGGCAAAGGTAATTATTTTGAGGAAACCGCGGATCGTCTTCCCGGTGGTTGCGGACGAACAGGCTCAGGGCCGTGATGTAATGAATTTCTTCAACAGATTCAGCGCGTTTGTTGCCGTTAATTCAATATTTCGCTGTCTGTCGAACCGGAATGAGAATTTCCGGGTCACAACATTTTGACGGTTTCCCACAGCTACCCATACCGTCCCCACCGGTTTTTCGGGAGTGCCGCCGTCGGGGCCCATGATGCCGGAGGTGGCGATGGCAAAGTCGGTATCCAGCAGGGAGAGGGCGCCGGCGACCATCTGACGGACCGTGGCTTCGCTGACGGCGCCGTCGCGTTCCAGCGTTTCGGACGCCACGTGCAGGGTATTTTTCTTTACGGCGTTGTCGTAGCTGACGACGCTGCCTTTATAATACCGGCTGCTGCCGGCAATGGAGGTGATGAGATGGGCGATGTATCCGCCGGTGCAGGATTCGGCCGTGGACATGGTCTTGCCTTTTTCGAGGAGCAGCCGGCCGATGGCTTCCTGGATCGTGATATCCTCATCGGTGACCATCCACTCTGCGACGAGTCCCCGGAGGGTATCGAACTGGCGCTGGATCTCTGCGTCGAGGGCGGCCGAGTCCTCTCCACGAATGGTAAGGCGTAGGCGGACCATGCCATAACCCGGCAGGTAGGCCAGCTTGATGGACGAGGGTAGGGCCTCCTCGAACGTCCTGATATGTTCGGCCAGAAAAGATTCGCCGATGCCGGCCGTGAGAAGCGTTCGATGGGCGATAAATGGAAGCTGGAAACGTTGGCGGAGAGCGGGAAGTACATCATCTGCCATCATCCCCTTCATCTCATGAGGGACGCCGGGCATGGAGACGATGATCCGGCCTTCTTTTTCGAACCACATTCCCGGGGCGGTGCCGCGTTTGTTTTGAATGACGGTGCAGGAGTCGGGGACCTCGGCTTGTTGCAGATTCCGATCGATCATGGGACGGTTGAGGACACGTTCGAAGATCCACCTGACATTCGCCAGCGCTTTCTCGTCGACGACCATCCTGCCGCCAAAATAATCACGCAGCAGCGGTTTTGTGATGTCATCGGCTGTGGGGCCGAGACCGCCGGTGATCAGGACGATCGCGGACCGGCGGAGCTCCTCATCGAGCGCCTGCCAGATATCTTCCCGTACATCGCCGACGGCTATGCGATGGCCGACCCAGATGCCGTTTTTATTCAGTTCCTGCGCCATCCAGGCGCTGTTTGTGTCTATTACCTGTCCTATCAGCAATTCATCTCCGATGGTTATAATGCTGGCTATGATCTTTTCCATGGCGTAAAGTTAGGCTTCTCCCGCGGATCGGCCCGCCCGTGGTTCATCTTTTGGCATGAAATACGGCTTGAGCCGTTCGGCCATTTCGTGAGGCATCCGGGTTTTCTCCATGGTGGCGGATTTGAGGAAATATAGGAGGACGGTTCCTGTGGTAAGCAATTTCCCCTGCTCGTTGTAGACTTCCTGGAGGAACTGGATGCGGTGATTGGCGGGCCATTCCCTTAGCGTAGTCCGGACGGTCAGCAGGTCGTCATAGTGGGCGGGCCGGAGGAATTTTGCTGTCCACTCGATCACCGGCATGATGATGCCGGAGGCTTCGAGGTCTTTGTAGCTGAGGCCGAGCTGCCGGATGGCTTCCACCCGGCCCACCTCGAAATACTGGGCATAGTTTCCGTGGTAGACGACGTTCATCTGGTCGGTTTCTGCATAGCGGACGCGGACCCGGTGTTCACTGGTGTACATGCGGTGCGCTTATTTGCCCATGGCGCCGTCGATGCTGATCCGGCCGGGGCCGACGAGCAGGATGGCGAAGAAGGCTACGAGATAAAGATAGGCCTGTTCGTGGACCATCCCGGCTGCCATGGCCACGTGGCCTTTGTGCGCCCAGAATTCTGCGACGCCCATGCTGATGACGGCTACCAATGCGGCGAACCGGGTGAACAGACCGAGTGCGATCAGCAGGCTGCAAAGCAGCTCCGCGAAGATCACAAGGGCCAGGGCGATGCGATGCCCGAAGTGAAAGGGATCGGGGAATACATATTGCAGATGACCAAAGTTCTTGAGCTTATCGATGCCGTAATACAAGCAGAGGATCAGGCCGAAGGTGACGCGCAATGCAAGCATGGCGACGTTGAAGGCGCCTTCACTGTATGCGGTTGAAAAGAATTTTTTCATGTTCGATCGGGATTTTGACGAAGATAATTTTTTGCTTTCTTCGCTGCAAGGAAAAATGCTTCAGTCGCAAAAAATTGTTTAATGATGGCCCTTCGGGTGATCGGCCCGTGGCCGATCCGGGAGAAGATCGTCGATTTATAAGGAAATGTTAAACGTGCCAGTTATCCACACCTGTTTGGAACGATGTTTGGTGAAAGGCAAAATAATTAGAAACTTTAGCACGTTACCAGCGGACACCCCGACGGCCCGTGAACCAGCCGCCGAAAGACGGTACAGTCCGCCCACCCTCTGGACGAGAGTCAAAAATCAAACTATTTTCCAGTGAAGTATACTGTATTATCACTTTTTGTCACCTTCCTCTGTTCCTCGTCTTTTGCTCAGCAGACCCGCTACTATGACGACCCGCAGGCTGAATTCAGACAAGGAAAGGAATTCTTCGAGCATGAATATTATAGTCTGGCCTTTCCCATATTTCGCGACCTGAACTATTCGCTCCGGCCGACCGATAAAAGCAATAACTCGGTAGAGTATGCGGATGTCAGGTACTATTACCTGGTATGCGCCCTGGAGCAGAACGACAAGACGGCGGTAGCCGCGGCCGAGGATTATATCCGGATGGAGAACAATGCGCCCCGGGTGGGTATGATCAGCTTTCATCTCGGGGAATACTATTTCCGGCAGAAGGACTATAACGAGGCGCTGAAACTGTACGATCAGGCGCAGATCGATAACCTCAGCAACCGCGAGATCGCCGATATGAAGTTCCATGAAGGGTATTGCTTTTTTACGCTGAAACAGTTCGATAATGCCCTCCCGCTTTTCAATGCCATCCGGCAACTGCCCAAGGATCCGAACTATATCGACGCCAATTATTACTATGGGTTCATCTGTTTTTACCAAAAGAAATATGGCGAGGCGTTGGATGCCTTCCGGATCGTAGAGAATAACCCGACCTACGAGAAAGTGGTCCCTTATTATGTGGCCAATATCTATCTTGTCCAGGGGCAGAAGGACAAGGCCATCGAATATGCGGAGGCGCATCTGAAGAAAGGCAATCAATATTATGATGCGGAGCTGCGGCAGCTGGTAGGCCATGGATATTATGAGAAACAGGACTTTGCCAAGGCGCTGCCCTTCCTGGAATCTTATGTGAGCCAGAGCAAGAAGGTGACCCGCGGCGATCTTTACGAGCTTTCCTACAGCTATTACAAGACCAACAACTGGAACAAGGCCATCGAGGGGTTCAAACAGCTGGGCGGCAAAGACGATTCACTGGCGCAG
Organism: Puia sp.; assembly: GCA_035550615.1. GTDB lineage: Bacteria > Bacteroidota > Bacteroidia > Chitinophagales > Chitinophagaceae > Puia. The sequence continues at coordinate 856 of DASZOW010000188.1, read as the reverse complement.
AACTCGATGTATCTTTTGGGCGACGCGTATCTGCGGACGGGTCAGAAGGCCAATGCCCGGAATGCTTTTTTGTTCTGTTCGATGAATAGCAGCAACCCCAAACAAAAGGAGATCAGCACCTTCAATTATGCGAAATTATCATACGAGCTGGGTTTCCAGGACGTGGCTCTGACGGAGCTTCAGGGCTTCCTGCAAAAATATCCCAATTCGGAATACAACCGGGAGGCGCGGGAACTGCTGGTCAGCGTGCTCGCAGGCACCAGTAACTACAAGGATGCGCTGGCGCTGCTGGACAGCCTGGATCACCCCTCCGAAAATGTGAAAAAGCTGATCCCGCGGGTACTTTATGGGCGGGCGACAGAACTGGTGAACGACGGGTTGCTGACCGTGGCGGACGAGCTGTTGAACCGGGCGCTGAAGGACCCCAATAATGGGCCGGTGCTGCCCTATATCAAGTTCTGGAAGGGTGAGATCGCCTACCGGCTAACCAGGATCGACGACGCCATCCCGTATTTTGTCGATTATCTGAAAAGCGGAGCAGTCAATGGCGAGGTCAATCCTACCGATGCGCGTTACAACCTGGGGTATTGTTTCCTCAAAAAAGAGAATTATCGTCAGGCGCAAGGATTTTTTCAGCAGGTGGACCGCAATCCGCGGATCGGCTCTTCGCCGTTGGAGCAGGATGCCTATGTCCGGGATGCCGACTGTTATTATATGAATAAGGATTATAGGACGGCGTTGAACATGTATAATAAGGTCATCGGTCTCTCCTGGCCAGCCAGCGATTATGCGACATTCCAAAAGGCGATGATCGCCGGCGTGAGCAATGGCAGACAGAAGATCGAACTGTTGAACT
>DASZOW010000187.1:0-4891 GCA_035550615.1 Puia sp. | reverse complement strand
TGAGGCCCTTTTGTAATTTATTTACCACATCCCACAGTTTTCTGCGCAGTTCGGGCTGTGTCCTCAGCATGTCGAGCCGTTTCAGATTACCGATGACTATCGGCATCGGGAGGCTCTTGGCGAAGATCTGTGAGCGGGTGTTGTACCGGATATAGTCGACGATTGCCCTGTCCCCGGCCATGAAGCCGCCGATGGATGCCATCGATTTGGCAAAAGTAGAGAAATACAGATCGATCTTATCCTGTACGCCCTGCTCTTCGCCGGCGCCGGCGCCGGTCTTGCCCAGCGTCCCGAAACCATGCGCGTCGTCAACCAACAGCCGGAACTCGTACTTGTCCTTGAGCGCGGCGATCTCCTTGAGCTTTCCCTGGTCGCCGGCCATGCCGAACACGCCTTCCGAGATCACGAGGATACCCCCGCCATTTTGTTTCTCGATCAGGGCGGTAGCCCGCTGCAACTGTTTTTCGCAATCTTCCACGTCATTGTGCTTGAACACGTAGCGGTGCCCGGGATGCAACCTCAATCCATCGATGATACAGGCATGGCTTTCGGCATCATATACGATTATGTCATGACGGCCGCAGATGGCGTCGATGGCGCTCATGATCCCCTGGTAACCGTAGTTAAAAAGGGTAACGTCTTCCTTTTTCACAAATGCGGCCAGCTCTTTCTCCAACTGCTCATGATACGCGCTATTACCGCTCATCATCCGTGCACCCATGGGCGCCGCCAGCCCGAAACGGGCAGCTGCTTCCGCATCCACTTTCCGGATGTCCGGATGGTTGGCGAGGCCAAGATAATTGTTAAGACTCCAAACTATTTTTTCTTTTCCGCGAAACATCATCCTGCTGCCGATCTCACCTTCCAGTTTGGGGAAGGCAAAATAGCCGTGTGCTCTTTCGCGATGCTGACCGATAGGGCCGTTGTGCTTGACTAATTTTTCAAAGATATCTGCCATTATTATGAAATTATTAAGGTTGACACTAGCGCAAAAATAACGCATTTGACGATGCAGTGGGGGCGGAAGCCAGGATTTCCCGCTTTCGATAGGAATTACGGCGCAATTATCGGAATTTTGCAGTTGGAAACTACCCAAAAGGCAGGTTCCGGCAAGGACGAACTTATTTCCAATTTCGCAAACCGATGGGATAACCCTGGCGTTTGTATATTGTTATATATCCGAGAAAAGCGGCCCGGAGGGGCGGAAAAACCATAGAAAAAACAAATATCATGATCACAGTATCACCAGCAGCCAAAGAATACATCACCAAACTGATGGCCGATCAGCGGGCCGACCCTTCCACATTCGTGAGGGTAGGGGTTAAAAGCGGCGGCTGTTCGGGTCTGGAATACAAACTGGATTTCGATACCCTGGAAAAAGAAGGCGACCAGATCTTCGAAGACAAGGGGATCAAGGTCGTTGTAGATATGAAAAGTTTACTCTATTTATATGGTACAGAGCTGGATTATTCGGGCGGTCTCAATGGCAAAGGATTGACTTTCAACAATCCCAATGCTTCCAGGACCTGCAGCTGTGGCGAGAGTTTCGCCGTCTAGGCCTTAGGATACGATTCAATTAAAGTGAGTTATCTTCGCGCAATATGGGAAACGACAACGAAATAATTGACAATATAGCAAATAAGGAGTATGAGTTCGGGTTCGTCACTGATATCGAAATGGATATCCTGCCTGCCGGCCTTAATGAAGACACCATCCGCTATATCTCGGAAAAGAAAAAGGAACCGGAATGGCTCCTGGAATGGCGGCTTAAAGGCTACCAGGCCTTCCGGAAACAGAAGTTACCGGAGTGGCAGAATTTCACGCTTCCCTCCATCGATTTCCAGGCCATCTCCTACTATGCTGCGCCGCGCAATAAAAAGAAATACAACAGCCTCGACGAGGTAGATCCTGAATTGCTGGCCACCTTCGAGAAGCTGGGCATCCCGCTTTCCGAACAGAAGGCTCTCGCGGGGGTAGCCGTGGACGCAGTATTCGACAGCATCTCTGTGGCCACTACCTATAAGGAGAAGCTCAAGGAACTGGGTATCATCTTTTGTTCCTTTGGGGAGGCTGTGCAGGAACACCCTGACCTGGTAAGGAAATATGTGGGCTCCGTGGTGCCGCATTCCGACAATATTTTCGCCGCGCTGAACGCGGCCGTGTTTTCCGACGGCTCCTTTGTCTACATTCCCAAGGGAGTTCGCTGTCCGATGGAGCTGTCCACCTATTTCCGGATCAATACGGAGAATACCGGCCAGTTCGAACGGACGCTTATCATCGCCGATGAAGGCAGCTATGTCAGCTATCTCGAAGGCTGTACCGCCCCCATGCGGGACGAGAACCAGCTTCATGCCGCTGTCGTCGAGCTCGTAGCGCTCGGCAATGCGGAGATCAAATACTCCACCGTCCAGAACTGGTATCCCGGCGACAAGGACGGGAAGGGTGGCATCTACAATTTCGTGACGAAGAGAGGCATCTGCAAAGGCGACAACGCCAAGATCTCCTGGACACAGGTAGAGACCGGCTCGGCCATCACGTGGAAATATCCCAGCGTCATCCTGCAGGGCGATAATTCTACCGGCGAATTCTATTCGGTAGCCGTTACGCGTAACAAACAGATCGCCGACACCGGCACGAAGATGCATCACATCGGCCGCAATACCCGCAGCCGGATCATCTCCAAGGGCATCTCCGCCGGCCAGGGGCAGAATAGCTATCGCGGTCTCGTGCAGATCGGCTCCAAGGCAGACGCAGCCCGCAACTTTACGCAGTGCGACTCGCTGCTGATAGGCGACCGCTGCGGCGCTCACACGTTTCCGTATATCGAATCGAAGAACAATACTGCAACCGTAGAACACGAAGCCACTACCTCCAAGATCGGGGAAGATCAGATCTTCTATCTGAATCAGCGGGGTATCGACTCGGAAAAGGCTGTTGCACTGATCATCAATGGGTATGCCCGGGAAGTCCTCAACCAGCTTCCTATGGAATTCGCCGTCGAAGCTCAAAAGTTATTATCTATTACGCTGGAAGGAAGCGTAGGTTAAACACCCATGACGGACCACAGGTCCGTCGGCCCAAAACAATAATAAATGCTGATCATTAAAAATTTACACGCCGAAGTAGAAGAGAAACAGATTTTGAAGGGCATCAACCTGGAAGTAAAGCCGGGCGAAGTGCATGCGATAATGGGTCCCAACGGCTCCGGCAAAAGTTCCCTGGCCTCGGTACTGGCCGGCAAGGAGAGCTATCATGTCACCGAAGGTGAGGTCAAATTTCACGGGAAGGACCTGCTCGAAATGGCGCCTGAGGACCGGGCGCGCGAGGGGCTTTTCCTGGCCTTTCAGTACCCGATAGAGATCCCGGGTGTATCCAATGTGAATTTTTTGAAAACGGCGCTCAGCGAGATCCGCACCTATCGCGGGCTACCGCAGCTCGACGCCAAGGAGTTCCTGAAGCTATCGCGCGAAAAGCAAAAGCTGGTGGAATTCGACGCTCAGCTGGTGAACCGCTCGCTGAATGAAGGATTCTCCGGTGGGGAGAAAAAGCGCAACGAGATATTTCAGCTCGCGATGCTGGAACCTTCCCTGTCCATCCTGGATGAGACGGATTCCGGTCTGGACATCGACGCGCTGCGCATCGTCTCGCAAGGCGTCAATAAGCTGCGGTCCAAGGACAATGCGTTTATCATCATCACTCACTATCAGCGATTGCTGGAATATATCGTTCCGGATTTTGTACACGTCCTCTATAACGGCCGGATCGTAAGATCGGGCACCAAGGAGCTGGCGCTGGAACTGGAAGAAAAAGGCTATGACTGGCTCAAGGAGGAGGCCAGGGAAAAAGCAGAAACTATCTAATCGTGGCCGGGGGCGGGTAACACCCGCGAATGAGGATTGCGCCGGTGGTACGGGGCGATGTTCAGATCAATATTAGAATATAACCAATGATACAAGATACACCATTATACGACGACGTTGTCAACGGTTTTGAGCAGCTGGCGGGCAAGGTATCGGCTGGTGAGACTAAGGACCTGCGCAGAACCCGAAGGGACGCGTTCGAGAGTTTTCGCGAATCGGGTTTTCCGTCCATCCGCAATGAGGACTGGAAATACACGAATATCACCCGTTTTCTCAAAGATCAGTATGCGCTGAACCTTCCGGCTGTCGCTGTTCCCGCGGGTCTCATCGACGCTGCGAGGATACCGGATTTCGACAGTTACACTATCGTGCTGGTCAATGGCGCGTGGAAACGGGAGCTGGGCTCGGCGTTGCCGGCAGGTGTCGAGCTATTGCCGGTGGCCGATGCAAAACAAGACCCCGGCCTCGCCGGCTGGTTCGAGCAGCCGGCAGAAAGCAAGGACCGTTTTTTTACCGCATTGAATACCGCCCTCTTTTCGGACGGGTTGTTTATCCGGGTGAAAGCAGGCTCCCTGCCCGATAAACCGCTGCACATCATCCATGCCTATACGGCCGGGGCGAATCTCCTGGTACAGCCGCGGCATGTCTGGGTCATCGACGAGCGCGCGGAACTGAATATCGTCGAATCGATAGCAGCCGGCGACAACGAAGCCCATATCTGGGCCAACAGCCGCACCGAGATCGTCCTGCACCGGGATGCCAAGCTGGATCATGTCGTCATCCAGGGGGCAGCCGGCGGTACGCGGCTCGTGAATCATACCACGGTCCGGCAAAAAAAGCAAAGCCTTTATAACAACTACACCTTTACCCTGCCCGGCGCCGATCTCGTCCGCAACGACTTGCAGGCGAAACTCGAAGAAGATCATACCGAGACCCATCTCTATGGACTTTATCTCGCTGCCGGTCAGCAACTGGTAGACAACCATACCCTTGTAGACCACCAGAAACCCAACTGTTTCAGCACCGAACAT
>DASZOW010000186.1:0-2747 GCA_035550615.1 Puia sp. | reverse complement strand
AACCGTGGCAGCTTGCAGCTGGGTCACGTCGAGGTTGAGCTTGATGGCGCCAAGATCTTTTTCAAACGAAGGGAGATTGCCCATGGGGTTGCCGCTGTTCTGTCCGGCGGGGGCCGGCGTTGCGGCAGCCTGTGTAGGCATGATGGAAAAAGAGACATCCTGGGTCTTATAGCCCGTGGCGGAGATGCGCACTACCAGGGGCGCCACGATGGGAAGGTCTTCGAAGTTGAATTCGCCGTTAGCTTTGGTGTCCATGCCCTTCATCAATACCATTTTCTTTTTCTTGGTGGCGGGGTCAACGGTAGCTTTGAGGACGACTGCCGTAGCCTGGATGGGTTGGCCGGTAGAATCCGTGACTTTACCAAACGCGCGACCGATAGCTGGAGGAGCCTGACGGGCGCCGCCCGGGGCGCCGCCGGGTTTACCGCCGCCGGGAGCTTGTGCGAAGCTGCCAAGCGCAAAGAAAAAGGATAAAGCGAAAGTGATAAGTAGATTTCTCACAAAAAGTAATTTTTATCCCGCAAATTTAGTTTTGCGCATCGACTCGGATGATAGCAATACTGCAAACGGAGCAAAAAACGCGGTAAACGGCGCAAATCTGTCGGCAAATGAATAATGCAATAATTTGTTGCAACAAGGTGGCTTTTTGTTACATTCCGCGCGACATTTTTTTTGAACAACGTTTATTGTCAAGGTGTTGAGATATGGGCGGCGGCGTAATCGCCCCGTGAGATTTACGCATTACCACCCTCCCCGGGTCTGTTCCGTCTTGTAGCTTGGGTAAAAATTAAATCTATGAGAAAAGTAAAATTACAAGTGCAGCTTTCGGTTGACGGATTCGCAGGAGGTCCCGAAGGACAAATGGATCATCTGACCTGGAACTGGGACGAGGCTTTAAAAAACTATGTTACCGAGCTGACGGATACTTCGGACACGATCATCATGGGCGGGGTGTTGTATCAGGGCATGTCGGGATATTGGAGCTCGATGAAGGAAGATGATGAACAATATTCCTTTGCGACGAAGATGAATACGTACGATAAGGTGGTGTTCTCGCATTCGATCCAGGAGCCGCTGACCTGGAACAACAGCCGGCTGGCCACTGGGGATGCGGCGGCGGAGATCCGGGAGCTGAAGGCGCGGCCGGGAAAAGATATTCTTGTCTATGGCGGTGCGCGGTTCGTCTCGGGGTTGATCAGAGAGAACCTGATCGACGAGTATCATCTATTCGTCAACCCGGTGGTGATCGGGAACGGGCTTTCGATCTTTGCCTCGGTCGATGGGGCGTTCAAGCTGGAGCTGGCGGCGGCGCGTGGGTTCGCGTGCGGCATCGCGGTGCTCGAGTATCGGCCGAAGCGGGTATAGCCGTTGAACGCAGCGTATCGCGGTGCTCGAGTATCGGCCGAAGCGGGTATAGCCGTTGAACGGAGCGTCGCAATGGCTGCTCAATCGGGCCAGGAACGCTGGTCTCCACCCCACTCTACCGTTCTTCAGCGTTTATTTCACTCCCTTGGCAGCGTCCCAGTTGCCTGCGAGTTTGCGCAGATACAGAATCTGGCCGGTATGGTAGGCGTTGTGCGTGCTTATATGGGCGATCGTCTCATACCATGCGCTGAGCTTGGCATCGTCGGCGGTGCGGATGGCGGTCTCCCATTGTTGCATCACGTCGTTGAGCTCTTTGACGGTCGCGGCCCAGCTTTCTTCGGTAAAGTTCGTGAAGGTCTCGTTGTTATCGCCGTTGAACGCCGCGGGTTTGCGGCCATAGAATTTGTCGAGCGACTGTTTATTCCAGAAAAGCAGGTGATACGCCAACTGGCCGACGGAGTGGCAGGAATCGCAGGGTTTCCACATGGCTTGTTGCGCGGTGAGCCCTTCCACAGCGACACTAACGGGGACGAACCACTCTTCTTTGTTCCAGGTGGTTTGAAATTGTTTCAGGAGGATGGAGCGGATGGTAGCAGGGGGATCGCTTTTCTTGGGTTGGGAGACAGCAGGAATCGACAGAGCTACGAGAGCGAGCGAGATGAGGATGGTGATCTGGCGCATGTTTTTTGGTTTGTATCAAATTTAGGTTTTGGTCGGCTAACCGATGGCTTTTGATTGATGAGTGGCGGGAGGGCTTTGGCGTTTCGGATATTCGGCCGCGTGGACGTGACAGGATGCCGGTATGGCGGGTTATTCGGCGCGGTGGCGGCGCGGTTGTGGGGATATATGGAAAATGGCCCCGCCGTGGGGCGAGGCCGGGATATTCGAGAGTCGATGCTGCGCGTGGGTGGCGCCAGTTTAGTGGGCGGGCGGCGCACAGGTTAGTAGACGTGGTGGCCCTGCTGTGCGCGTTTGACCAGTTCGTCTTTGCGGACATTCACCTGTTCACCGATCGGCTTGCCATCGCGGTAGGTGATGACATTGATCTGGCTGGCGCCAATCGGGAATTTGACCGGCGTGCCATCATATTTCGGATACGTGTTGTCGGGGTTGGTCTGATCGAATGTATAGTAGATATCGAGGCCGCTGATCTCGGTGGACATGCCGACGACGACCTCGCCGCCGGGAATACGTTTTGGCGTCAAGATCGCATTGAACGAGCTACGGGCATATTTGATGCCGGCCCTGTCCATCCGGCGGAACTCGAGCTCCATTCTCCGGGTGAAGTCATCCCAGTTCCGGGCGGATTTCGGGCTCCAATAGACTTCGGCCAGCGCGAGGCCACGGGGCCAGGTCATGTATTCGGCATGGCGGAAGGTCGG
>DASZOW010000185.1:0-10865 GCA_035550615.1 Puia sp. | reverse complement strand
GTGTATGGATTATAAAAAGGGTGAGAAGGCCTGGGCTACCAGCTAGTTTTGTTGAACTGCATAAAATCTTTGGAGACCCGTTCCTTCATGAACCCGGTGGTATCCCGGCCATCAGGAAGGGTCATTTTTACCGTGAAATTGCAGTCATAGAAAGTGCTGTCCTGGAAATAAGACACGTCGAGCACGTCGAAATGTAATTTACTGTCTTTAGTGGCCTGGTGTCCGGCGAGATACCGGGCCATTGCTTTTTCCAGCTGTTCCTTTGTATCTTGCTGTTTCAATTTTCGCTGGCATGCATACAACAAGAAAGAAAGGGCGAAGAAGAGGAGTATCCGTTTCATGCCAATGAAGATACAAGAAAATCAATTTATGCGCATTTTCCTTCTTCCAAGCCTGCTTATTTCCATTTTATTCTTTTCCTGTAAACCTGCGGCGCATAACGCCGGCGGGCAGCCGATAGCGGATTCCGCCATCCGGAGCGGAAAGGCGCTGGCCGAGGTGTATTGCCAGAGCTGTCATCAATTGCCCGATCCCGCCTTGCTCGATAAGACGACGTGGGAGCATGGCGTATTGCCGGCGATGGGGCCGAGGCTGGGCATCTTTAAGTTCGGGTTGACGCACTATCCATCTTCCATCCGGGATACGGCGATCGGCCCTGGTTTCTATCCGAGCCGGCCCGTGCTTGCCGATTGGCAGTGGGAAGATATCATGGATTATTATTCGGGCCTGGCGCCGGATTCGATGCCGCCGCAGCCGGAGCACCGGGCTATCGATACGACGTTATCGCTTTTCGAGCCGGTGATGCCTCAGGGTACGGGTCATGCACCTGTGACCTGCTATGTGGGTGTGGACACCGCTGGTGGAAGGCGGCAGATCGTGGCCGGCAATTTGTTTCCCCCGCAGCTGGTTTGTTATGATGCAGCTTTGCATTTAACCGATTCCGCCCGGACCAAAGGCGGGATAGTCGATATGCATGTCAGTGGTGATTCGGGTATCGCCTGCAATATCGGGAACATCAACCCCAATAATGGCAGGTCGGGCAGCGCCGGCCGGTTCTGGTATGACAAAAATAAAAAGCTGGTGGTCGATACGGCGTCCTTTTTAAACGATCTCGCCAGACCCGTGGAGGTATTGGGCGCCGATCTCAATGGCGATAGCCGGACGGACTATTTAGTTTGTGAATTCGGCAATCTCAAGGGCGCGCTCTCGTGGATGGAAGCCATGCCGGGTGGCGGGTATGTGCGTCATATCCTGCGGGCGCAGCCTGGGGCCATAAAGGCTTATATCCAGGATGCGGATCATGACGGCCGGCCCGATATCTGGGTCTTGTTCGCGCAGGGGGACGAAGGCATCTTTCTCTATCTCAATAAGGGCGGCGGCAGATTTGAAGAACAGCGGTTATTGCGTTTTCCGCCGGTATACGGATCGGTGTATTTCGAGCTGGCCGATATGAACAAGGACGGTCATCCGGACATTGTGTATACCAGTGGGGACAATGCCGATTATTCACTGGTGTTCAAGCCGTATCATGGCGTATATATCTTTTTGAACGACGGGCAGAATCATTTCCGGCAGGCTTACTTTTATCCCGTCAATGGCTGTTATAAGGCCATGGCGAGAGATTTCGATGGGGATGGTGATCCGGACCTGGCTGTGATCTCCGCGTTTGCCGATTTCAAGCGGCATCCGGAAGAGGGGTTCGTGTATCTCGAGAATGAGGGCGGACTGGATTTCCGGCCGTTCAGCCTTCCGGCGGCGAAGGCGGGGAGGTGGCTGACGATGGATGTGGGCGATGTGGATGGAGATGGCAGGCCCGACATTGTGCTGGGGAATCTGTCCATAGGCCCGGCTTTGTCCAGGGGAACAGTGGACTGGAAAAAAGGACCCGCTGTACTTTTACTGCGAAACAAAGGGAAAAGAGGCAGGTAAACACTGAACAACGCCCATAGAGCCACTGCTAAATAAGTATAACAAATTGTTAAAAAAGTATTAAAGAGTATTAGATAGTAGGCGTAGATTCGGTTTGTCGATTTTAAAACCATTCAAAAACTAGTCGCGCTTTATGCCATTCAAAACTAACGAAGCTTGGAAAGGCTATGGCCTTGCCGTTCTTGCATTGCTATTTAGTTGCAGTCTTCTTGCACAAACACCCATCACCATTACGGGCAGAGTCACCGGAAAGACGGATAATCAGCCGGTTATCGGAGCCACGGTAGTGGTCAAGGGGAGCCGTTATGCTACGACTACGGGTACCGACGGTACTTTTAGTCTGAAGGTTCCTAAGGTCACCGGTACTTTGCAGATCACCGCCATCGGCTATGATGCCTATGAGGTGCCGCTGTCGGGCAATCCCGATGTCGGCGAGGTCAAGATGACCACGTCCAATTCCACACTTAACGATGTGATCGTCACCGGTTACACGGCGCAGAAGAAAAAGGATATCACCGGCGCGGTCGCCGTGGTGGATATCGGGGATGCGAAGAAGGTCCCGTCCACCAGTTCCGAGCAGTTGCTGCAAGGGCAGGCTTCCGGGGTCACTGTGTTAAACTCTGGGGCTCCCGGCGCTCCCAGCACGGTGTTCGTGCGTGGGGTATCCAACTTCGGGCAGACGCAGCCGCTGTACGTAGTGGATGGCGCCCAGGTACAGGACATGTCCTTTTTGAATCCGAACGATATCGAGAGCATCACCGTACTGAAGGACGCCGGCGCCGCCGCCATATATGGAGTATCCGGTGGTAATGGTGTCGTCGTGATCACGACGAAACGGGGCCGTTCGGGTAAGACGACCATCAGCTATGATGCGTTCTTTGGAACGCAGCGTCCGCTGGGTGGCAATGTATGGAATTTGATGAATCCTTCCCAGCAATCGCAGCTGGCATTCCTGGCGGGTGACACGGCCACACAGAAGGCGTTATATCCGGGCGGAGCCGGGACGGTCCCGATCTATGGCTATCATGGTCCCAACAGCTCCGGTGTGACCAATGATGCGAGCATCCTTTCCAGTTATCATTACGATCCCAGTGACCCCAAAAATGACTTCCTGATCCAGAAATTCGCCACGGGCTCAGGTACCGACTGGTTTCACGCCATCTTTAAGCCTGCGTTCGAGCAGCAGCATACGATCAGCGCCAGCGGCGGTGGGGACAAGAGCTTTTATTATCTGTCCTTCAACTATGTCAATCAGAAAGGAACGCTTCTCAATACTTACGAACATCGCTATTCCGCGCGTGTCAATACCTCGTTCCTTGTCAAGAACCATATCCGGCTGGGTGAGAATTTAATGGTCACCTACCGGGAGAACAATGGCGGTTATAACGGTGACCAGCAGCAGGAAGGCGGTTCGATAGCTTATACGTATCGTGAGATGCCCGTGATCCCGATCTTCGACGTCGGGGGACATTACGGCGGCGGTTATGATGGACCGAATGGCGAGCCGCTGGGCAATGGCAGCAACCCTTATGCTATCATGGAGCGGGCAGCCAATAACAATGCGCATTTCGTGACCGTGGAGGGTACTGCTTTTGCGGAGGTCGACTTTCTCAAGCATTTTGTTGCGCGGACGGCTTTTGGCGGAAGGGCGTGGAATCAATATTACTGGAATTATACGTACAACCCGTATGAGGATTACGAGTCGCATGGCAACTCCAATGGAAGCAGCGAGAACGAGCAGATGTATCAGCAACACAACTGGACGAACACGGTGACATATAAGAATGTATGGGGCAAACATAACCTGGCTTTGTTGGGCGGTTATGAGTTCAAGGGCTACACGGGCCGCGAGTTCCATGCATCGGGTCAGGGCTATTTCTCGATGGATCCGAACTTTATCCAGCTCCAATACGGTAACCCCACTCCGGTGCCGACCAGTACGATCTATCAGCCGACTACTACACAGTCTTATTTCGGCAGACTCGATTATGAATACAATGACCGGTATTTGTTGGGTGCTACGATCCGCCGGGATGGCTTTTCGGATTTCTTTTCGGGTAAGCAGTGGGGTACGTTCCCCTCGGTTTCGTTGGGTTGGCGGATGTCAGAGGAGGATTTCATGAAGAATGTCGCCTGGATCAACAACCTGAAGTTGCGCGGTAGCTGGGGTAAAGCAGGTAACAATGCCAATATCACGGGCAACAACGCCTATACCGGTTACGCTACGGCAAATGGGTCTTCTTCCTATGGTATCGGCGGGGGTATGAATTCGGTGAGCCCCGGTTTTTATCAGAGCCAGCTGGGTAACCCGGATGTGACCTGGGAAACCGACAAGATCCTGAATATCGGCCTGGATGGAACGCTGTTCAACAATCACTGGGACTTTTCGGTAGAATGGTATAAGAAAACGATCAGTGGGCTGTTATTCAGTGCTTCGCTGCCATCGACGGTCGGCGGCGCCGCCTTCCCGGTGATCAATATCGGTGACGTTCAAAACTCTGGTTTGGATATCTCCACGACTTATCATGGGAGGATCAATCACGATCTTACCTTTAATGTTACGGCCAACGTTACGGCATATAAGAGCAAGATCACCAAGATCCCGGGCTCCGGCTATTTCGACTATGGCGCTTCCCGTGACCTGGATATCGTCCGCAACGAGGTTGGGCATCCCATCAGCGAATTCTTTGGCTATAAGGTCAAGGGTATCTATCAATCCAATACGGATGCCGCCAAGGGCCCGACCTATTCCGGCGCTGCTGCCGGTTCGTTTATCTATGACAATGCCAATGGGGATAACGTGATCGACGCCAACGACCGGACCTGGATCGGCAATCCCAATCCTGACTTCACCTACGGTGTGAACCTAAATGCCGCTTACAAAGCCTTCGATTTCTCCATGGTATTGTACGGATCGCAGGGCAACAAGGATTTCAACTATGTAAAATACTGGACCGATTTCTACGGCACCTTTACGGGTGGAAAGAACCTGGATCTGTTGAACAAGTCTGCCAAAGTAACGAATGGTACGGTGACGAATCCGGGCGCTACGTTGCCTGCGGCTTCTTTCCTGCAGGCGATGGGTTCCAGCACGATCAGCTCTTTCTATGTCGAGAATGGCTCCTTCCTGAAGTGCCGCGTGGCACAGATCGGTTATACGATCTCGCCTGATGCGATAAAGAAGGCCGGTATCGACAAGCTGCATTTCTATGTTCAGGCTACCAACCTCTTTACGATCACCAAGTATTCGGGGCTGGATCCCGAGATCATCCCCTCGATCAGCAACAACGTTGTCAATAACAACACCTCCAATCAAAATGCCGCATTCGGCATCGATTACGGGGGGTATCCGGCTAATCAACGGACGTTCGTTCTTGGTGTCAACGCATCTTTTTAACGAGATCTCTAAATAAGCTTAATATGAAAAGAAATAAAATAAAATATATTGCATTGCTCCTGCTGCCGGCTTCATCGCTCCTGATCGATTCCTGTAAAAGCTCGCTAAAAAAGCCGCCGGCTGGTTCGCTACAGCAGCAAGCGCTGGCCACCAAGGCGGGTGTGGACGGTCTGCTGATCGGGGCCTATTCCATGCTGGACGGATTTTCTTCCGGGGCTACCTATAACGGCGGCTCGTATACCTCGTGGGAAACATCTACGACGAACTGGGTATATGGGGGAATCGCGGCGGATGATGCGTACAAGGGTTCGAATACTACGGACCAGCCGCCTGCCGCGCCGATCGAGAATCACTCGGTGGATGGCACCGATGAATACCTGGATGAAAAATGGTCGTTTTGTTATAATGCGATCCAGCGCGCCAATGACGTGATCCGGGAAGTTCCTTTGGTCAACGACGGTTCGCTGACTGACGCTGCTGGAAAGGAAGATATTGCCGAAGCCCAATTCCTGCGTGGGGTCTTTCATCTCGAAGCGGCCAAGATGTGGCGGAATGTACCTTATGTCTCGGAGCGGGTCACTTATCTCGGAAACAATTATATGCTCCCGAATCCCGGGCCGATCTGGGATTCGATAGAAGCCGATTTCACGGCGGCCATGGCGGTGTTGCCGAAGCAGCAGACGGATGTCGGTCGCGCAAACTTTTATGCGGCCGAGGCTTTCCTGGCCAAGACCTATATGTTCGATCACCAGTATGCGAAGGCGAAGCCCTTGCTGGATGATCTGATCAATAATGGTACTACGACAAGCGGCGCCAAATATGCATTAGGCCCTTTTGAGAATAATTTCGATGCCGCTTACCGGAATAATAGCGAGTCGGTCTTTTGCGTACAGATGACGACCAATGACGGTTCCGGCGGCAATAACGGAGATGAGGGCGATGCGCTGAATTATGCCGCGGGCCCTTACACCAGCTGCTGTGGTTTTTATCAGCCTTCGTATTCGCTGGCCAATGCCTATAAGGTAGACGCCAACGGTCTGCCGATGTTCCAAACCGATCCGACGAACGGCTGGCCTACTTATGACAATGCCAATCTAAAGAATGATCATGGGCTGACGGCCAAGGATGCCTTTACACCGGCGACGGATGCGCTAGATCCGCGGATCGACTGGACGCTGGGCCGCCGGGGTATTCCCTACCTCGACTGGGGGCTTTGTGGTGGTGAGACCTGGTCTCGTGGGGACGTAGTGCCTTATAATCCGATAAAGAATGTATTCTGGCAT
Source organism: Puia sp. (assembly GCA_035550615.1). Taxonomy (GTDB): domain Bacteria; phylum Bacteroidota; class Bacteroidia; order Chitinophagales; family Chitinophagaceae; genus Puia. The sequence goes on along the minus strand of DASZOW010000185.1, from coordinate 4,256 downwards.
TCTGAAATGAGCAGCGCATCCGACAACCTGGCATTGGGTTGGGCAGCCAACCAGGGTACGGCCATCAACTATAACCTGATCCGTTTCCCGGATGTTATCCTATGGCGTGCCGAGTGCGAGGTGGAGGCCAACGACCTGGATGGCGCGCAGGCCGATGTCAATATGGTCCGGAACCGGATGGCGGCGCATCCCGAATATTGGGTTCACAAATATCTTGTCGACACCCTCCCTTCCAAGGGTTTTGACACCGTACTAGCCGCCAATTATAAGATCGGTTTATATGGCGTGGGTGCTGCCCCCAGCTTTGCTTCGATGGGTCAGTCTCTTGCGCGCCAGGCCGTGTATATGGAGCGCCAGCTGGAGCTGGCTATGGAAGGTCACCGGTTCTTCGATCTGCAGCGTTGGGATGGATTGTATGGCGGTCCGATGCCGAAGGGTTATATGGCCGGCGTGCTGAATGCCTATATCAAGGCCGACACACGTATTTCCAACCCGGTGTTGAATGGTCATACCTTCACTGCCGGAAAGAACGAGTTATATCCGATCCCCCAGAAGCAGATCGATATAGAAAATGGCAAATTGAAGCAGAATCCACTGTATTAACCGGGTAACTTCGTATAAAAACAGAGAGATGGTGGTTTTTAATCGCCATCTCTTTTTTAATTTCATTGCATGAAGCATTGCCATCTCATCCTGCTTTGGGCGCTGGTCGGATTTTGCGCCTGCGGGAAGCGTACCGCCTTTAAGCTGATCTCCGCCGACCATTCTGGCATCCACTTTAACAACGAGATCATCGAGAACGATTCCATCAATCCACTGGATCTGATCAATGTCTATAACGGCGGCGGCGTCGGCATCGGCGATTTTAACGGCGATGGGTTGCAGGATATCTATTTCGCGGGGAACATGGTGTCGGGTAAACTGTATCTGAATAAAGGCAATTTCATTTTCGAGGACGTCACCGCGGCGGCGGGTGTCGGCGGCCAGGGAGAATGGTGTCGCGGCGTTAGCGTGGCCGATGTCAACAACGACGGCTTGCCGGATATTTATCTCAGCGCAAACATCCATACCGATCCACGGCGGCGGACCAATTTGCTTTATATCAACCAGGGCGTGGACGCCAAAGGCGTTCCCCATTTCAAGGAGATGGCGGCGGAATATGGACTGGCCGATACCCTGTATTCCACCATGGCATATTTCTTCGACTACGATAATGACGGAGATCTGGACATGTATCTCGCCGTCAATTACATTCCGCGGGGTTATTCCGCCATGAGCACTTACCGGCCGGTGGTGACGGATGGGAGCGGTTTTAGCACCGGTCATTTATACAAGAATGTCTGGAACGACAGCCTGAAGCATCCCGTGTTCGTCGATGTCAGCAAGCAAGCCGGGATCACGATAGAAGGGTTCGGACATGCCGCAACCATTGCCGATATCAACCACGATGGCTGGAAGGATATCTATGTCACCAATGATTTCATCGGCAACGATATCCTCTATATCAACAATCATGACGGAACGTTTACGGACAGGTCCAAGGAGTATTTCAAACACACTTCGGCGACGGCTATGGGGCAGGATATCGAGGACATCAATAACGACGGGCTGGCGGATGTATTCGAGCTCGATATGAACCCGCCGGACAATTATAGGAAGAAGATGTTCCTGGCGAATAACAGCTATATTACCTACCAGAATACAGATCTTTACGGCTATCAGTACCAGTATGTAAGGAATTGTCTGCAGCTAAACCAGGGACCGCGGGTAAATGGAATGGATTCCATCGGCGCTCCGGCATTCAGCGAGATCAGCTTTTTCAGCAGGGTGGCCGAGACCGATTGGAGCTGGACGCCGATGATCGCCGATTTCAATAACGACGGGTGGCGGGACATCATCGTTACCGGCGGGTATCCCAAGGATGTGACCGATCACGATTTCCAGATGTTCATGCGGCGGGCGACCACGTTGGCATCGAGCGAGGTGATCATGAGCCAGATACCGCAGGTCAAGATCCACAATTTTGCTTTCCGGAATAATGGCGATCTGACTTTTTCCGACGAGTCGGCCGATTGGGGTCTGCTGAAGCCCGGTTTTTCCAACGGAGCCGCATACGCCGATCTGGACAATGACGGCGATCTCGATCTTGTGATCAACAACATCAACGACGAGGCGCGGATATACCGTAACATGGCGCGCGAGAATAATCCGGGGGACAACCATTATCTGCAAGTCAGCTTTTCCGGCGACAGCCTGAACAAAGAAGGGTTTGGCGCATGGGTGGAGCTGCACTATGATCATGGGCATCAGCAGGTCTATGAGAACAATCCATACCGGGGCTATTTGTCCACGCTTCAGAATATTGCACATTTTGGGCTGGGAAGGATAAAGACCGTGGATTCCGTGATCGTCCGCTGGCCAAACGGCAGGATGCAATTGTTACAGCATGTCGCTTGCGACCAGGTGTTGAAGGTCGACTGGCGCAATGCAAAGGAGGCATATAGTTTCGAAGGTCCTGCTGTCGATTCAGCGGCGTTGTTCAGAGACGTCACCGGTTCGTTGGGGATGCATTACCGGCAGCAGGAAAAAGAGTATATCGATTTTACCGTTCAAAAGATGCTGCCGCATAAATTCTCTCAATATGGTCCCGGCATTGCCGTCGGCGATATCGATGGGAACGGACTGGATGATCTTGTAGTGGGCGGCTCGGCGGGCCATAGTGCACAGCTGTTCTTGCAGCAGGCGAACGGAAAATTTTTGCAGTCCGCGTTGGTTGCCGACTCGCCGGCGAAACAGGCGGATGATCTGGGCCTTCTCCTTTTCGATGCGGATGGAGATGGAGATGCGGATCTGTATATCGCCAGCGGCGGCGATGAGAATGGGTCGAACAGCGCGGTGTACCAGGACAGGCTATATCTCAATGACGGCAAGGGACATTATACGTTGGCTTCTTCCGGTGTCCTGCCGGAGAATTTTACCAGTAAATTTTGTGTTCGGGCGGCGGACTATAATCATGACGGAAGGCCTGATCTGTTTATCAGTGGAAGAGTGGATCCCGGGCGCTATCCATCGCCCGTGTCGAGTTTTATCTACCGGAATGACACCCGGAATGGCGTGGTGCGGTTTACCGATGTGACCGCTTCGGTGGCTCCGGCTTTGCAGAAGATCGGGATGGTCTGTGACGGCGTATGGACGGATGTCGACAACGATGGCTGGCCGGACCTGGTGCTGGCGGGAGAATGGATGCCGCTGACCGTTTTGCATAATGACAAGGGCGTATTCCGGGATATGACCGGTGGAACGGGCGTAGCCGATCGGCGAGGTTGGTGGAACAGCATCGTGTGCGGCGATTTCGATAACGATGGAGATATCGATTATGTGGTAGGGAATTTGGGTTTGAACTCCTTTTATCGCGCCAGTGACAAGTATCCGGTGAGAGTATATGGCAAGGATTTCGATAATAATGGCGTCTATGATATGATGACCTCATTGTACCTGCCCGACTCCACGGGTGAGCTAAGAGAGTTTCCGGCGATGTCGCGGGATGATCTGTTACGGCAGATGAATTCCATGCGGCGGCGGTTTCCGAGCTACAGATCCTACGCTGTGGCGACCATGGATTCCGTGTTGACGCCAAAGGAGCGACGGGGTGCGACGATCCTTGCGGCCACTGAATTCAGGAGCTGTTTGTTCAGGAATGATGGTCGTGGCAAGTTCACCATGATACCGTTGCCTGCGCAGGCCCAGTTCTCCGTGTTGAATGGAATGGTGGCGGAGGATTTCGACGGAGACGGCAATCTCGACCTGGTGATCAGCGGAAATGATTATGGTACCGAAGTATCTACGGGGCGGTATGATGCGCTGAACGGACTTTTTCTGCAAGGTGATGGGAAGGGTGGTTTCCGGCCGGAGACTATTCTCGCCAGCGGCATCTATATTCCGGGGGATGGGAAGGCTTTGGCGGCGTTGCGAGGCGCCGGGGGGCGTTATTTGCTCGCGGCGGGGCAAAACCAGGGGCCGTTAAAGCTGTTCGAGCGGAAGGAGCAGGGTTGGCAGCTAGGTTTGTCGCCGGGGGATGTAGCGGCACTGGTAACCTTAAAGGATGGCCGCGTGCGCCGGGAAGAATTCCATTTTGGAGAATCTTTCCTGTCGGAGTCCGGTAGGTTCCTGGAGATTTATGGGCCGGTGACGTCGGTGGATATCCTGGATGAGGGCGGAAAGAAAAGGCGGGTGCGATAAAAAAGGCCGGGAAATCA
>DASZOW010000184.1:0-9570 GCA_035550615.1 Puia sp. | reverse complement strand
TCCAAAGATCAGGCCGCAGAAATGGCAGTTATAAAAATAGAGGACTCGGGTATTGGCATGAATCCGGAGGCTGTAAAACATGCGTTCGATCTCTTCTATCAAGCCGATGAGGCCAGTCTTAAGGGAACCGGTATTGGCCTGGCGCTGTCAAAACAGCTGATCACCTTGCACCATGGAACGATCCAGCTCAAAAGCGAAAAGTGGAAAGGCAGCGTCTTTGAGATCAGGTTACCCCTTGGCGTCGATCATTTCGCCGCGGACGAAATGGATGGAACCAACAAGGATTCCACGATACAATATGATGACGTACGCATTTACGCAGTCGACACGGAAACTGCCGCTGTCCCTAAAGAGGAGGCGGAAATGTCCGGCCGGCCGTCGACACCGGCCAAAGAACAGTCCATTCTGCTGATCGAGGATAGTACCGACATGCGCTCATTTTTGAGACTGCAGCTTGAAAACTCGTATGAGATCTGTGAAGCCGAGAACAGCTCCGCAGGTTTGAATATGGCTTTTGACATTGTTCCGGACCTGATCATATGTGACATCATCCTTCCCGGCGACAGCGGCCTGGCTATTACTGAAAAACTCAAAAACGATATCCGCACCTCCCATATCCCGATTATCATCCTGACAGCGAAGATCGAGATTGAGAATCAGCTGGAAAGCCTGCGATTAAAAGCCGATGCTTTCATCACAAAGCCCTTTAACCTGCAATATCTTCATGAAATGATCAATAATCTGCTCCGCAATAGGGAATCATTGAAAGAACATTATACCAGCGAGCTGCCAACCGAAATAAGAACCGGCGTTTCAAAGAAGATCGATAGAAAATTTTTGAACGAATTTGCAGCCATAGTCGAGAACAATATTTCCAACGAGAATTTTACCGTCGAAAATATTTGCCGGGAAATCGGCATTTCGAGAGTGCAACTCTATAGGAAATTGAAAGCCCTGCTCGGTATGAATGTTAACGACTATATCCTGAATGTGAGATTGCAGAAGAGCAAATACCTGCTGACAAATGAAGACATCACCATTTCAGAGATCGCATTTAAAGTCGGCTTTTCGTCACAGGCCTATTTCTCGACAGTATTCAAGTCCAAATTCTCCTGCACGCCATCGGAGTTCAGAGAAACGCATAAACCTTAACGGGCATAACCGGGAAGCGGATTGTCCCATTGCTACTACCGCCAGATGCTCTTTAATGGATGATAAATTACGGATTTAATCACGAAATTATTTTGCGGCGACTGGATCCTTAAACCGGTAAATGCATGGTTGGGGAAAAAGATCTCGGTCATCACCGACAGTCCATCATCCGCAAAAAGCTCTACGGAGGCATCGTCGATCACTAACTTTAGATTCCATTTTTTGCCGGATGAAAGCCTTGGCGCGCTATGCCTTTTTGCAAAATCCCTATGAAAATTCACTATCCCGGAGTTTGATCGGTCAATGAAATATTGGTTGGCCTCCTTGTCATAGCCGATCAGTAGCTTGTCACCGCTCTCGTTTGAAAGCTCCAGCGTAAACGATTCAAGCTGATCGCCGGACAGCTCTAACTCCGACGGCCCCGAAAGCCTGCCCAATCTTTCATCCAGGCGAACATCGGCTGCCTGAACATGGGTTAGCACCGTCTCCTTTCCATATATATTCTTCAATTCAGGCACGGGCGTAGAAGTCAGATAATACTTCCCATTGACCTTCTCTAAAGCCAGGTTCCGGGGAATGGTCATCGCGCTTCGCCACTTTTCGGTAGGCACCACTCGGGCATACTGCCAATTACTCATCCATCCTAAAGAGATCTTTCTGGCTCCGGTATTCGACCAGGTGACACCAGCATAATTATCCGGGCCATAATCCATCCATCGCGTATCGGTCTGATAGGGAGTAAACGCCTTTCCATCGAATTGACCGACAAAGTACTGCGTCGCCGATCCTCCATTAGGCCCACCCGGGTTGACACTAATCGTCAACACCCATTGATTTTGGCCCTTATATGGGAGCCAAAAGAGATCCGGACACTCCCAGACGCCGCCATGCGCTCCAAAACTCTCTCCGAATTCGCTTTCCTTTTTCCATTCCTTAAGGTCTTTGGAGGAATAGAACGTAATGCGGTCCTTAGTTGCCAGCGTCATTATCCATTCTCTCTTCGGTTCAAACCAGCACACCTTGGGGTCCCGGAAATCTTTTATGCCTGGATTCTTTAAGACAGGATTTCCAGCATACTTGATCCACGTCATCCCCCCGTCGAGACTGTAAGCGATACTTTCATTCTGATAATCATCCCGGCCGGCCTTCTGCCCCCTGGGGTCATGCTGTGTAAAGATGGCTACCAGCGGAATGATCCCGTCTTTACCAAAACCCGACGTATTCTTGACATCGACAACGGCGCTCCCCGAAAAAATATATCCCAGTGAATCCGGGTATAAGGCTATCGGCTGTTCCTTCCAATGAACGAGGTCCTTGCTTGTCGCATGCCCCCAATGCATGGGCCCCCATACGGTGCCCGACGGATAATACTGGAAAAACAGATGATAGACCCCTTTGTAATAAACCATTCCATTGGGGTCGTTCATCCAATGTTCCTTCGGCGAAAAATGGATCTGGGGCCGGTAGGGCTCATGATAATAAGTCTGCCCATCGGCCTGGCCGCTTGCAGTAAGACTTATCAGAACCAGGCCCAAAATAGCTGATGTAATCCTATCTTTCATCATTCATCATTTTTATAATAAATAGACTTCATCTCCCAAACCTGGATAGATTTAACCGTGGCGCCGGGATCGTCCGCCCAGACCTGCAACCCTTTGGAAGTGCCGAGGGAAGGATAAGCCCAGGTCGTGATGGTCTTTCGATCGTTGGCATAAGCCTGGATCAGCGCCTTATCGATAAAAATATGCAGCTTAAAGCCCTCTCCTTTTAAGTCGAAATGCCCGATCACATCTGCCCGCTTGTCGGTTCCGGAAAGCGGGTCCCTGATACGCCCGCCTTTTAGCGATGTTTTTGAAAGATCGGCTCCCAGTTTCTTATTTACCGCATCATAATAAAGCACGGTCTCTTCCTGGCCGTCCGGAGATTTGCGGACCTTGATCCCGTATTTGTCCGCTTTGGACTCCATGTCCAGGACAATTTCGAGCATATCACCCTGAACATTTTTCAATACATTGTTGACTTCCGCCACCGTTTTGTCGCTCAGGTTGACAAGCTGCTTTTTACGAAGCGATTTCAACTCCTCTATTGGTTTTACGCCCAACGTTCCATCCTTATTCAGGAAGATATGAGCCGGCAAGCTCGCATTACCCGACCATCCTGGCCCATGACCACCCGCCGTGATCGCAAATATCAACACTCTCCCGGTCTTGGGGTCGACGAAACCGCTCGGTCCGATAAACGTTCTTATACCATAGTCCCAATATTGCGGCTCCTCGTTATCGGGTATGAATTTGCCGTTCTCCTTGTCGAACCTGCCTAGCCAGTAATATACTTCCACATTTTGCCGGTAACCCTTCGGACTGACGATCATCACATATTTGGTCTCTCCATTATCATATTTCCCTATGGGCAGGAATACCGGGAGTTCCCAGATGCTCCCTAAGAAAGGGTATTTCTCATAATTGGAAAGATAAAAAGGCCCCCTTAATTTCCAATTTTTGAAGTCCGCGGACTCATACAACCATGCAGTTCCCCCCTTATCCTGGATGCCCGATCCAACCAGTAAATACCATTTTTTATTCTCCTTGTCTCTCCACGCAAACGGATCGCGGAACTCTCCGATTAAACCCTGACCGTCCGCCTGTGTGATCAACGGTTTCGTATCCTTGACCCACTCGCTTAGGTTCGGATCCTTCGGATCTTTGGGAAAAGCAAGAGCTACGCCCTGGTTATGCACTTTGCTCCAGTTCCCGAAAGTATAAAAGTACACCGGCACCCCTTTTTCGTCGAACGTAGCGCTCCCGGACCAAATGCCGTCCGGAGAAACCGTATCATTTCCGGGAAAGATGGCATCCGGCACATCATACCAATGTACCAGGTCGTCGCTGGCCCAATGGCCCCAATCGATCTGGTGCCAATAGGGACCGGTAGGGTTATGCTGATAGGTCAGATGGTATTTCCCATTGTAAAAAAATGGTGCATGAGGCTCATTCATCCAGGCGCCGGGAGGTATCGCATGATATTGTGGACGATTGGGATCGTCCTTGAACTGTGCCCGGTCGATCTTTATTTCCTCGTAGCTGATCCTGGGTACGCTGTTTCCGTGCCTGGCAAGATAACTCTGATAAGCGCTTTTTATTTCGGCTGCGCTTAAAACCCGGTTGAAGATCTTCAATTCATCCATAAAACCATTGAACATATTCAGCTCCAATGGCGATCGGCGGTCCAATCGTTCCGGCTGATTGTGCTTTCCGATCCTCAACGGCAGATTCGCGGGCTTTATAGGAAGGTCTTTAAACAATTTTTTCTGACTGATGATCCTTCCATTCAAGTACAAAGACGCAGTACCATCGACGGCATCATAGGTGCCTACGAGATATGACCACTGCCGCCTCGGGATCAGATTATTTTCATCCCAAACCTCGACCATTTCAGTCCCCGTACCGACCTGGAAAGACCACCGCCCGTGTCGGAAGATTCCCAACGCAAAACCGGATTTTCTTTCAAGGTCCTGCTGATTTACAATGGCGGATAGTTTATTGCCATCGCCGTGTTCAAAGGCCCGCGGCGCAACCCAGACACTTATCGATAACGCCTCAGTGGGGGTGACAAACTTGTCAGGCTGTACATCTATCCAATTGGAGAATCCATCGAATACAAGCGCGCCGTTCTCGATGCCCTTTCGCCTTACCGGGTCCTGGTAGGGTCTTACCGAATTGAATATCGAATGTATGGAATCGGCATTTTTAGTCACTTCATCGATAGCGACCTTTCCGTCATGTTCATCAAAAGGCCAATAGCCGATCATGCCCTTGTTATTTTGGGCGGTGAGAACCATAGGCAGAAAGAAAAACAGGATATAAGCGGGGATTTTTTTCATTGTTGGCTTTTTGAAGTAACTCATTGTTTCGAAGTCTTGACGCCGCCGGACACAGGCATCGTCTTTTCCAGGCCGATCGGCCGCAGCTCCCATAACCTCACAGACTTGATATGTATCGTTCCCTTTGTACTGAAGAATTCTATACCTGTGCTGCCCGGATCGGGATAGATCTTGCTGGATATGACCGTCTCACCGTCATTTGCAAAAACCTCCACGGAAGAATTGTCCACAAAGATGCGCAGCTTTAAAGTGCTATTCCTGTTCTTTAGCGGCCCATGATTGCATTGAGGGAACAGTCCGCTAAAATCTGCAAGCCCGCTCCTTCGACGGTCGACATAAAGCTGCTCGTTTATAACGGAGTATCCTACCACGGTTTGTTGATGGTTGCCTGCAGCCAGCTTTATGCCGAATTCTTCAGCCGAAACGTTCTCGATCTCGGCAATCAGTTCGTAATTGTTCTTTGCCGGTCTGATCTTTTCCGCCTTCCAAAGTCCTTCGAAAGTAACCTCGCCACCATCTTTTTCTGTACCTCTTAACGACTCCAACTCTTTTATCGGGGATTGGACAAGACGAATGCCTTCCGGGAATGTTTTCAGCTCCACCGTTCGCGGAATGGTTTGAAAGCCTCTTACCGGCTCAACTCCTGCATAGCGCCAGCTACCCATCCAACCCGACCAGATTCTCCTTGCCTCGTTCGCCGGATAATTATTCCAGGATCGAACGGCATAAAAGTCGGCGCCATAGTCGATCCAAAACGCTTTTTCCCGTTCCTGTCTTGCCGGCTCATCGCAAAGCATGAACTGATCGGCGAGTATGGCCCCCGGCCCGTTGTCAACTGCCTCGATCTCCGCCGATTTGCCAAGGAATTCCGTGACATCCCAGCTATACCATTGCATCCCGCCCGAATTATTGCCGGTTTGGGTACGTACGATCTTCCCATCCACCAGCAGATTGATGGCAAGGTTTCCAGGGTCATAGTTACCTCCCGCCAGGAAGTTGATGAACGCCTTCGTGATTCGAAATGGTGGAGAGGTCTGCTTTCCGGAAGATTGACCCCGGTCATGAAAGCTATTCAAGTAAAACCGCCCGAAATACCCCATCGCCGCACCTTGCCCCAGCAAAGCCTGGTTAGACGGAGACTCTGAAAAAGCATCCCCTTCCGTCTGCCAGCCGTCCATTCCGTGTTCGAAATCAAACAGCACATCCCCCTGCGGCATATATTTGTCCACGGACAGCTGCCGGACAAAGGTCGAATCGAGCGTGAACCTCCTTCCGTCAAAATCGCCGATAAAGTATTGCCCGCTCAGTGGCTGTACGCTTACGACCAGTACCCATTTGATATGGGCAGGATCGCCATCTACAGCAAGAGGAAAAAAATCGGCGCATTCCCAAACCCCTCCTACCGCGCCCCATGGGCCAAACTCACTCATAAATGTCCAGTCCTTCAAATTAGTGCTGCTAAAAAACTTCACCTTAGGTGCTTCGGCCAGCCCGATGGCCATGATCCAACTTTTGGTCGGCTCATACCAAAAGACCTTTGGGTCCCTGAACTCCCTGTTGTTTATATCCAGGACAGGAAACTTGCCGTAGCGGGTCCATGTTTTCGCAGTGTCATTGCTATAAGCCAGCCCGACTATTTGGTTGCCCCAGGGCCGGCTATCGTTGTGCCAAAGAGAAATAAGCGGTGGTACTCCGTTCTTGCCGAATCCGCTGCTATTATTCCAGTCGACCACCACGCTTCCGGATCCCCCAAGACGTGGTATTTTGGCCATCAAAGAATCTCTCAGTTGCTTCGATATACCCGAATCCGCCAGCCTGGCCCGGAGGATCTGCGCGCTCGAAGCTCGGTATCTCCAATGGACCAGGTCATCGCTGTAGGCAGATCCCCAATTATCATAATATCGCCCCCCAAGATAAAATAACCCGGTTGGGTCGCCGGAAGGATAAAAATGATAAGCCGGATTGTACTTGATATATTCAGATTTTTGCCTGCGATTCTGCGCGTTGCCTGTTATTGCAACAATTAGAAAAAGTAGTAACAGTTTCCTCTTTTTCGACATACTCGATATTTAGAAATAAGAAAATCGAAAAGATCTACTTGTAGAACTGATTTTGCGTATACACTCCCTGGCTTTTATCGATTTCGCTCTGGGGTATCGGCAAATACTCGTTCTTATTGGCCACAAAATTCCCCGCCGCGAGCCACTGATGGATCTTCCCTTCATTTTTGAAGTAGTTATTCAAAACGGTAGGAGCATCGCCCCATCTTACGAGATCATAGAAACGTTGACCCTCCAGGCAAAGCTCGAGCCGGCGCTCCAATTTCAACGCTCTCATGGCGTCTGTCGCATTCAATGTAGTCGGATAATTCCCTATTCTGTAATTCGCTGCCGGCGTGCCGTCTGCAAACTTCACAATGTTGACGGGATTGGCGGCGCGCGTCCGGACCTGGTTGATATACCCTATGCCCGTCGCAATATTTCCGAGATTGATCTCAGCCTCGGCACGCCACAGAAGCACGTCCGAGTACCTTATGATCGGCACAGCCAGGGCTCCCAATGCCCATGGGAATCCCGCGTTTGCACGATAGGGAGAATTTGGAGAAATGAGATCCTTTTTCCGCACGTACGGGCCATAGGTGTCGAGGGAACGGCAATAGGACAGATCTTCGATCGCCGTCAAATTATCCTTCCAGGGAATTCCAGGCCTCCCGATAGCATGGTCGAGCCTTGGATCGACTGCTGTTGTCCTGTCATTTGAATCAAGCCTGGGCAGTGAGCTGACCGTGAAGCCTAGCGGCAAACCGCTGGCATCGACCTGGAAATTGTTTACCAGGTCCTGGGATGGACGGTGAAAACCGTCACCGTTTGTATAACCGGCTCCGGGACCGGCTGGCGCGCACAACAAATCGCCCCAGTTCAGCGTACCGACAGAGGTGCCATCCTTCACAGACGTGGCAATCGCAAATACATTTTCCCCGTCCCAGTTATGCTCCGGCAGCGAATAAATATACTCCAGGTTGTCGACGAGCTTATAATTTCCCGAGTTGATGACCAGGTCTGTCTCCGACTTGACACCCGCCCAGTTTTTGCTGCCGTCGTACATATAGGCTTTTGCCATAAACGCGTGTGCAGCAAGTGACGTCACCCGGTTCTTGTCTGTTTGTACAGCCGGCAGACTAAACCCAGCCTGAAAGTCGGCCTCTACTTTCGCCCAAAGTGCAGCATTCGACATATCATTCTTCACCTTGGAAACTTCAGCCAGGTCACTATTGGTCTCGTCGATCCAGGGCACCTGGTAAAAATGCTTTAACAGATCGAAATATAAATAGCCGCGTAGGACCTTCATCTCCGCCAGACGCGTGTTTTTGAGCGGGTATACACTGGAATCGACACTGATCAGCGCCTTGATCGCATTATTGATATTAGCTATCGCAACGTAATTCGCCTGCCATTTATCAAAAAGCGCGGCATTGTCGGTGGAAATATTGCAGAGTTCCAGTAAGGTGTACTCCTGGATATCTCCCGTTCCTCCGCCGCCCTTGTATGCATCGTCCGACCGGACATCGCCAAAGCTCCAGTTGGAAGGAGGATGCATAAACGTATTCCCGGTACTCGGAAAATAGGTCAGCAGGGAATGATAGCCCATCGTCACGAGTCCATCTATGCCCGCAGGCGTAAGCAGCTGATTTTGGGTAAGCAAGCCTTGAGGCTTCTCATCCAGGAATTTCTTGCAGGATGACACCAAAAGTGTACAGCCGGCAGTTATATACAGCATAAACTTTTTCATATTATCAAGAGGGTTAATGTTAGAAATTGAGGTTCAAACCGAAATTGATTGATTTAGAATGAGGATAAAGCATCCCTTGAAAATCGACTCCTTTATTGAGAGGCGAGGTATTTACACTCTCAGGGTCCATGCCGGTGTATTTGGTAAAGGTGAAAAGATTTTCCCCTTGCAGATAGAACCGTATATTCTTTATTCCGTGAACCCGCTTGGGTATTGTATACCCGATCTGTATGCTTTTAATCTTAAGATAGCTGCCGCTTTCGACAAAGTAGGTCGATGTTCTTCCTTCATCGTTGGTCAATGTCTCCTGGAGCGCCGCAAGATTCGAATTTGGATTAGCTGGGGTCCAGGCGTCCAGAACGCGGGTATTGAAATTTGATGCAAAAAGATTCAGTTCGGAATATTTAATATCCTCATTGAATATCTTATTCCCGTATACGCCGGAGAAGAAAACCGACGCATCAAAACCCATAAAATTCGCGGACAGATTGAATCCATAGTTGAACTTGGCATAAGGGCTGCCGATATACTGGCGATCGTTAGCATCGATCACGCCGTCCCCATTAAGATCCTTGTATCTGATCCTCCCGGGAGCCGCCTGAAAATCGCCGCTCTTTACCGTCGCCTCATAATCGTCTACCTCCTTTTGATTATGAAACACTCCCTGGGCAACATAACCATAAAATTCATTCATCGCATGACCCGGCTCGATCCGGCCATAAGTAGTAGTGATATAGGGTACATTCTCG
>DASZOW010000183.1:0-11041 GCA_035550615.1 Puia sp. | reverse complement strand
AGGATGAACAGCGCCCAGGTGGCGATCAGCATACCGCGACGAATATAATGACGGCTAAAGGCCCAGGTCTTGCCGGCTATCGCGGGTATGGGGAATGTCCACGGGATGCGGCCGATGGTTTCGGCGAAACCGATGAGATGTTCGGCAAGGCCGGCAAACAAGACGAAAAGGCTGGACAGCAGATTTCCCCTGTGCTTCCACGTGGGCAGGGTGATCTGACGGACGACCCGGTAGCCGAGGGTGAGCAGGGCCGTGATGAGGCGGGCGACAGGCGGGAGATATGGTTGTAGCTTTTTCACGATTCAAATGGCGCGGGATGCGTGGGCTGCGGTTTCGGCAGCGAGCTAACGCGAAGATAGAAGTGGATTTTGGGGAAATGCTGGAGCAGGGATATTCAGCGTTTATATTCGAAAAGCTCGATGAGATTACCGGAAGGGTCTTCGAGGAGGACCTGGTTTCCGCCGACGCCAATGACGAGCTCGTTGCGGAATTTTGCCTTTTTGGCTTTCAGCCCGTCGATAGTTTTCTTCAGATCTTCCACGACAAGATGTATACGGTTCCAGCCGCCGGGTGTTTGAGCGGTTCCATCCGGCATGGGTTGGCCGCCACCGCCCGGACCGGGTTTGGTCAGCAGTAAACGCAGATCGCCTCTGCTGATGATGGCAAAGTTGGGGGCAGGATGCATGTCTGTTTTGAAATCCAGGAATTCGGTGTAGAAGGAGATTGCGGCATCGACATCGTCGACGATGTAGCGGATGGCTATGCCGGCGGAAGGATAGGCCATGGCGGTTGATTTATGGCAAGGGATGCAATTTCGGTGCCCCGGGGCGTTCATCGCAGGGGTCAAAGCACTCGCAGGGTTCAAAGCGATCATCGCAGGTGTGCCAGCGCGCCCAGCAGGGAGAGCACAGATTGCGGGGTATGTATGTTGAAAAGGGCATGGGAGGCTTCGTTTCCGACTTTGATGGTAAAGGCGTGGCAGCTGTTGGCGAGGGCGCGGAACATGTCTTCGTCGGTCCTATCGTCCCCGATCGCCAGGATAAAATCGCTGGTTTCGAGGGTGAGCAGCTTTCTTACTGCGCTGCCTTTGTCGATATCTTTGTTTCGCACTTCGACGATCTTTTTGCCGAGGGTGACCTGGAGGGGCAGGCCGGAGGTCAGTTCGAGAAGCGCCGAGTACAGCTCCATCTTTGCTTTATCTGCGATCCGGGGGTCGGCGTTGCGGTAATGCCAGACCATGGAGAAATTCTTCTTTTCTATGAATGCGCCGGGACAGGCATCGGTATAACGGTCCATCACAGGATCGAGCCGGTCCTTCCATTGGTCGGCGGGGGAGGCGATCTTTTCCCACGAGCCGCCTTTATATCGCACCATGGCTCCATGTTCCGCTACCAGATGGATCGGCAGGTGTCCCAGCCAGCTTTCCAGCACGGTGGCGTCGCGGCCGCTGATGATACAAATCGAGTTCCGCGGATCCGCCGCCAGCAGGCCGAGGGTTTCGAGAACCTGCTCGCCGGGTTTTGCCTGCCACGGTTCTTTGAAAAATGGCATCAGGGTGCCGTCATAGTCCAGGAAGATCTGCCGTTTGTGGGCATTTCGATAGCTCTCCAGCAGTTGTCGTTGCGAGTAGGCGTCGAAGAAACGGACCTGGAATTGCTCGCGGCGCTCCCGGGTCTTCTCCAGTGCCAGCAGAAATTCTTCGCCCCAACGGACGACGTCATGGCTGCTGACGGACTCCCGCATGTTCTGCATGCGGCGCCGTTGGTCCTCGCGGGTCATGTCCAACCCCGCCTTTATGGTTCCGGCGACATTCGGGACGTCATTTGGATTGACCAGCAGGGCCCCGGTCAACTGGGCTGCGGCGCCATCGAATTCGCTTAAGATCAATACGCCGTGCTCGTCGTTCCGGCTGGCTGCAAATTCTTTGGCATATAGGTTCATGGCATCGCGTAAAGGCGTCAACAATGCGACGTCGCATGAGCGGTACAGGGTTGTCAGCTCTTCGAGATCCAGGGGCTTATACATATAAACCAGCGGTTGCCAGTGAAGGCTTCCGTATTTGCCGTTTACGTAGCTGATCCTCTCGTCGATGAGCTTTTTTCGTTCGGCGTTCCGTGCAAGCTGTTCGGGCGAGGGGACGATAACGAATACGAAGACCACCTTATTCAGATAGTCAGGGTATCGCTGCAGGAAATGCTCGCAGGCTTTGATGCGTCGGATGATGCCCTTGGTGTAGTCGAGGGAATCGATGGTGAAAACGATCTTCCTGTTACTGAACCGCTGGGTGAAATCGGCGGTTATCCGCCGGATGGACGGTGTGTCTTCCACGCTATTGAAAATGGAATATTCTATGCCGACGGGAAAGGTTCCGGTGGTGATCAGCCGGTTATCGAATTCGATGGCCTGTCCATCCCCCGCGGTGTTCAATATCAGTGCCGCACAGTTCCGGAAAAGGGTGGCATATTCGCTAGTTTGAAAGCCGATGAGGTCGGCGCCCAGCATGCCTTTGAGAATATGCTCCTGCCAATCTCCGGGGAGATGGCGAAAGATCTCATAAGAGGGAAAGGAGATGTGCAGAAATAATCCGATGGTGAGCTCGGGGAATCGGCGCCGGAGTAATCCGGCCAGTGGAAGCAATTGGTAGTCATGTATCCAGACCGTATCGCCCGGGCGCAGATATCGCTCCAGGCCATCGGCAAACTGGCGGTTCAGATCGAAATAATCTTCGTAGGCGGGAAAGGAGAACTCCACATAAGACGGAAAATAATGGAAAAGCGGCCATAGCACCGTATTGGCAAAGCCATCCGCGAGCGTTCTCTGATGTTTTTCGGGTAGGAAGATGGGATACCAGGTAAAGCCATCCGCCGGCATCCGGCGCTGCTTTTGCTCCCAGGGCACCGGCTTGTCTGTGGCCATGCCCGCCCAGGCAATCTCGGAGAACGCCGGGGGACCGGCAGGGTTCTTGCGGCGAAGAAATGCCAGGATTGCCGACGCAATCTTCCCAAGGGACGGCGCCGCGGTCATCCGGCCATGCTGGTCGCCGAATTCCAGGGGAAGCTCGCCGGTAACGATGATGAGTCTGTTAGGATGGGTAGGCATTTCGGTAGATCTTTTTCGTTAATCGTTTGTAAATGTACCTATGCCGGCAAAGATTGGCATTAAAAACAAATTAGAATGTCATTAGAAACCTGTTTTGCCGTGCGGCTCATTGGTTGAATTTTTATATTACCGGTATGAAATTAGCAACGCAGATCTTCCTGGGCTTCCTGATAGCGATCTCCATCGATCTGCTGGATTCCCTGGTGAATTATACGCTGACGCTCAAGGTCAAAAGGATTTCCGAATTCCTGAACCGGTCGGAGGTGCTGATCCGACATTCCCACTCGCTCGACGGGGACATGTTGCATATGCAAAGTGCGTTCAGGGGATTCCTGTTGACCGGCGACATTGAATTTTTAGCGGATTACCACCAGGAGCAGGAAGACGTGCCGCGGCGCGAGAAGGACGTGCGCGGATTGGTTTCGCTTCCCGGCGAGGCGAGTACGCTGGATTCGATACAGAGCCTCTATGGTAACTGGGTGGCGTACGCCGACCGGCTTATCGAAGCGAGAAAAAGGATTGTCTTCGGCGTTCAGGCGTCCCGGCAATTCAATAGTTCGCTGCATTTGGAAATGATGAGGGGCATCGGCAAAGAATACAACTCGCGGATATCAGGACTTTTCCGATCCCTGAATGGGATCGAATACCAGGAGCGGGATCTGCGGCGGAAGGAACTGGCGGAAGCCATCGAGCGGACAGACCGGTATTCAGTGGTGTTCAGTATCCTGCTGGTCTCTACGGTACTCCTGACGGCCTTATTCCTTGTGAGGAAGATCTCGCGCCGCATCGGTTCGCTGGTCAGGCTGGCGGAGCGGATCTCGCGGGGAGATTTCGGGCGGGTTGCCGATGACAAACGGGACGAACTGACGAGCCTTTCCGTGTCACTGAATGCGATGTCCGAACGACTTAGCCGGACAATCGGCGAGCTTGAGAAAAAGAATGCCGAGCTCAACCAATTCGCTTATGTCGTATCGCACGATCTGAAGGCGCCGGTGCGTGGTATTTCGAACGTCGTACGCTGGATCGAGGAAGATCACGCGGCGGAAATAAGCCCCGCGATACGCGAATACCTGGATTTTATCCCGGAGCGGATCACCCGGATGGAAGGTTTGATCGATGGTCTGCTGGAATATGCGCGGGCGGGGCGGGAGGCGGCGGTCAAAGAGACGGTGGATGCCGGCGTGCTTGTGGGCGAGCTGGGAGAGCTGATAGTGCCAAAAGAATGCGTTTTGCTTACCGGGAATCTGCCGGTGATGGTTACCGAAAGGCTGCCATTGCAGCAGGTGTTGAGCAATCTCATCAGCAATGCAGTAAAATACGGCCCAGTGGGGGCGACGGTGATCGAAGTCTCGGCCGTAGATCTCGGCACGCATTATGAGTTTACGGTACAGGATAACGGGCCGGGTATCGAGCCCGAGTATCACGAAAAGATCTTCGGGCTTTTTCAAACGCTGCGGAAAAAGGCGGATAAGGAAAGTACGGGAATCGGATTATCCATAGTCAAGAAGATCGTGGAGGAGCGGGGCGGCACGGTGCGGCTGGTCTCGTCTCCCGGTAATGGGGCAAAATTTATTTTTACCTGGCCAAAGAATAATTGATGAAAAAAAAGATCATTTTGCTAGTCGAAGACGATGAGCTGGATATCATGAGTGTCCGGCGATCATTGAAAAAGCTCGACATTCCATACGAGCTTTACACGGCGTTCAACGGCATCGAGGCGCTTAAGTTGCTGAGGGGTACTGCAGAAAGTCCTGCATTGGAATGTCTGCCGGATATTATCCTGCTGGATCTGAACATGCCGCGCATGAATGGATTGGAATTGCTCACCATCTTACGTGAAGACGAGCGGTTAAAGGGAATCAGTGTATACATCATGACGACTTCGGGCGAGGAGACCGACCGGGCTGCTACAGAGCGGCTGGGCGTCTCGGGATACCTCATCAAGCCGCTGGGCTATGGGACCGGGTATAACCGGGTCGATTCGATGGAGCATTTCGTGCAGTTCCATCTGCGGAATATACTCACCGGCAGAGAAGACGGGTAAATTCGATAACGATTCGGGAAGTTCAGGCATTTTCCCGGGTCGGTCCTTTCCTGAAATTTGTGGCGTTAAACCGAAAGGATATGAATCATTTTGCCAAGATCGTTCTATGGCCGGCGTTAGCTGCCGCGCCTTTTCTCATGACAAGCTGTAAGAAAGACGGCCAGCCCGGGAGGGCGGCGCCGCAGATGGAGACGCTGACCGTAGAGAATGTGCTGCAATCGCAGCCGCTGGTGGAATCCGGCACCTTTGCGGGCTCGGGTTCGCCGGGCCTGATCCAGCCGGGACAGTCCGCTACGATCACTTTTTCGGCGGCGAAGGGAGAAGCCATCAGCTTCGCCACGATGTATGGCTGGTCCAATGACCTCTTTTTTGCGCCGGCGAATCCGGGCATCCAGGTGTATGATCAAAACGGCGATCCGATAGAGGGGGATGTCTCGGGCCAGGTAAAATTGTGGGACAACGGCACGCGGATCAACCAGGTCCCTGGCTCCAATGTGAATCATCCCGGGACCCCGGACAGTAAGAACATCACCGAGGTGAACGGCGCCGATGCGCAGGGCAACGCTTACCTGCCGGCATCCCAGCTGGTGCGGGCAACGCTCAAGTACAATGGCAACTCGAGCTTTACGTTGACGCTGTCGAATATCTCGGGCGGGACGGCCAACGAGACCCCGTTGAGTCCGGGCGTGTGGACGATCTCTTATATCGTGGGTGGAAATCTGCTGGCGCCCAGTCCACTATATTCGGCCGGTAAGCCTACGGCGAACGGGTTGACCAATATTGCCGAGGCGGGAGACAATTCGGTGTTGTCTGCCTACGTGAAGACGATCACGGGCATATTTACCCCGCTGTCGCCGGTCCTGGTGGTGGTCTATAACGGCATCGACAATCCCATCTATAAAGTCGGCGAGGCGGACCGGGGGCAGGGGCTCAAATATATTGCCCAGCGCGGTGTTGCCGATACGCTTGCCAATTACCTGAAGGGGCTGAAAGGCGTGAAGAACGTATACATCCTGCCCGATCCGGCCAATAAGGTGCTGTTACCGGTGATCAATGGACAGGCGGGCGGGAAGGTGTCCCAGCAAGTTTCCGTTGTTAAGGGGGACAGGCTGGCGATCGTAACCATGTATGGATTTTCGAACGACTGGTTTTTTGCGACACCGGATGAGGGAATAGATGCCACTGAAACGGGGGATATTTCGGCGGCTATCCAGCTATACGATGACGGTACCGCCGTATCGCAGTTCCCCGGCGCGGGGGTGACCCAGTTCAACCTCGCCGGTACGCCCCTCACCGAGAGCCAGCCGATCTCGGTGGTTCCCAACCCTAACGCTTTCAATACTTTGCCGCCGATAACCGATATCATAAAAATAAATCTGCAATAGGTTGTAAGGATTTTCGCCGGGCGCCGACCAAGTAAGGGGCGTCCGGTTCTCTTTGCCGGGGCCTGATCAAAAAGACCCTGATATGAAATGGCAATTTAAAGACAAGGCCACCCACGGGAAATTTATCATGAGCGTGGGCGATCCCGTGCGCGGCGACGGAACATTGGACGGGAATGGCGAATGGATGAACACGATCGTGCTGAATGACGGCATTGCGCAGCGGGTGACGATCGACAAGGTGGTTTATATCGTCCCGGCAGATAGTATTGTTCCGCTGGTGGCGAATCAGACCTTTTCCTTTGAGCGACCGGAAGACCTTGTTGTCTGGCAATTCAACCGCGATTTTTATTGTATCGCCGACCATGACGCCGAGGTAGGATGTGTGGGGTTCATTTTTTATGGCATCGAGCATCCCTTTTTCATCCGGCTATCCGGCGACGCCAAGCAAAAGATGTCACAGATCCGGATGCAATGCCTGGAAGACATGCATGTCGAAGACGAGATCCAGGGCGAGATGCTGCGTACCACGTTAAAGAGGCTGATCATCTATATGACCCGGCTGGCGAGGCAGCAAACCGAGAGCTATTGCCGACAGGGCGCCGACAAGATGGACGTCATCCGGCGCTTCAATCTTCTATTGGAGATACATTTTCGTGCGAGGCACGAGGTGCAGTTCTATGCCCGGACCATGAATAAATCACCGAAGACACTGACCAATGTTTTCGGGCTTTGCAAATATCCGTCCCCGAGCGAGCTGATCCGGCGACGGATCATCCTGGAAGCAAAGCGCTATCTTTATTACACCGATAAATCGGCGAAGGAGGTAGCCGGCGATCTGGGTTTTGCCAGTGCGGCGCATTTCAGCAGATTTTTCAAATCGGCTACCGGGATGAATTTTTCGAAGTGCAAGCAACTGGCATGAACCTTTCCAAGTGGGAGGCAACTGGCATGAAAAGAAAATTATTTTTGTTACCGACGGCAACTGCCGTCGTGGACCCTGGACGATGGGTGGCTACACATGCGGACTATTTATATTCTTATGCGATGGGCCGGCTCGATGACGAGGCGATCTGCCAGGACCTGGTGCAGGAGACGTTCCTGGCCGCATTGGAGAGGCTTGGTGAATTCAGAGGGCAAAGTTCGGAGCGTACCTGGTTGACGGCGATACTCAAATACAAGGTTATCGATGTTTATCGAAGGCGGAATTCGTCGTGGGTGTTCAGTGGAGGAGAACGTGGGGGCAACGGGGCCGCGGACGACGCAGAACCGGATTTTTTCGACGCGGGTAACGGTCACTGGAAAGAGGCGTGGGCGCCGCGGCCGATGAGCATCGACCAGCAAGACGAAATTACACAAAAGGAGCTGGGGCATATTCTGCAGGATTGTCTTCGGCGGCTGCCCGCCCTCTGGCTGACGATCTTCTCCATGAAGCATTTGGATGACATGAAGGCCGAGGCGATCTGCAGGGAACTGAAGGTGACGGCCTCGAATTACTGGGTGATCCTCCACCGCGCGAAGGTCAACCTCCGGGCATGTATCGAAAGGCGGTGGGGCTAAACGCGAATGAACAGATGGGTGCAATTAAACGAATACAATACGATTGCCGGCAGGCGACGTTTCTCATCGAAAAGCGGCAGGAGACGACGCTGACGTTCAAAGAATGGGCGCGGCTTTTTATTCACCTGGCGGGTTGTTCGGTGTGCAGGTTGTTCCAACGTCAGAGCCGGGCGATCAATCGGAGGTTACACGACTTTTTCCGGGGTTCCGCCCGGCGTGGGCACACGCTCGATGAAGGCTTTAAACGGGAGATGCAGGAGAGGATAAATACGCGTTTGGGCAAGTGACGGGGTGGCATAAGGGAAACTGCTATCTTTATACGATGGAGCTATACGACGCACTTGCCCTGCTCACGGTACTGGCCGCGCTATTCGGATATGTGAACTACCGGTTCATCCGGTTACCCGATACTATCGGGATCATGGTCATTTCGCTGGTGGCTTCGCTGGCAATTCTTGCCGTCGGCCTGATAAGACCTGCGATCTTCCAGGAGACGACGCGATTTATCCAAAAGATCGACTTTTATACCGTAGTCGTCAGGATCATGCTGAGCTTTCTACTGTTTGCCGGCGCCATTCACCTGGATGCCCGCGAACTGCGGCGACACCGGGCGCCGATCCTCGTGTTTTCTACGTTCAGCGTGGTGCTGTCGACTATTGTCGTCGGTGTAATGGTCTATTTACTTTGCCAGGTGTTTCACCAGCCCGTGGGGCTAGTCTATTGCCTGCTTTTCGGTGCGCTTATTTCGCCGACGGATCCGATTGCCGTCCTCAGCATCTTGCGGAATGCCGGCATTCCCAATTCGCTTCAGGTCAAGATCACCGGTGAATCGCTTTTCAATGACGGGGTCGGTATCGTGTTGTTCCTGTGTATCTATGAGATCGCTTTTTCCGGCATCCAGCATTTGTCGCCGGCGACTGTCGTTTCGCTGTTCGCAAGGGAGGCAGGTGGCGGCATCGTGCTTGGCGTTGCTCTCGGCTATGCCGGTTTTTTCCTCCTGCGAACCATCGACCACTATCAGCTGGAGGTCATGATCACCGTGGCCATTGTCATGGGTGGCTATCTCCTGGCCGAGAAGCTGCATGTCAGCGGGCCGCTGGCCATGGTCATGGCCGGCATCATTACGGGGAACAAGAGCCGCCTTCATGGCATGAGCCAGAACAGTCGGGATTACGTGGACAAGTTTTGGAGCCTCGTAGACAACCTGCTGAACGCGGTTCTCTTTTTGCTGATCGGTTTCGAGTTGTTGGTGATCCCTTTTCAACCTGCATGGTTGTTGCTTGGCCTGGCCGCGATCCCCGTGGTGCTGGTGGCGCGGTATGTGTCTGTGCTGTTCCCTATCCGGGTTCTTCGTTCCCACACGGCTTTCGAAAAGAATGCCATCGGAATTCTTACCTGGGGCGGGTTGCGCGGCGGTTTGTCGGTGGCGCTTGCCCTATCCCTGCCGGAGGGGATGCACGGTGATCTTTTCCTCGTGATCACGTATATGATCGTGCTTTTTTCCATTCTTGTGCAGGGCCTTACCATCGGTAAGCTTGCGGCAAGGGCGGTTAAATAACCGGAGAGGCGCGTCGATGGACGAATCGCTAACCAGGATAATTTACAATCGTCAATATACGGGTGGCGCAGGTTACCATTTCTTCGACCGGGATGACGGCGCCGTCTTCCAGCCATTTAGACAGCATGCGGACGATGCCGCCGGCGGCCGCTTCCGCTTTGTAGCGAAAGAGCGACCGGGCTGTTTTGGAGCGGGGTCGCCCCACCTTATGATGTTCCATGATCCTGGCGGCGCAGAGTTCGGTGAAGAAATCGGTGAGGGCGACCATGCCGCGGGTGCCGGAGAGGCGTCTAACAAGTGAGAGGTGCTCTTTGGTGTGATCGAACAGATAGGTAAGGTTGATGCCCATGGGATAGACCTCATTGCCGGACGGGGGATCGATGAAGGCCTGTTGAAAGTTGATGTTTCCTACGAGGAGCTGGTCTTTGCTTTCGTAGTGGGCATAGAAGGTACTGCGGCCGACGTCGGCTTTGTCGATGATATCCTGGACGGTGACGTCCTCATAGCCTTTTTCGAGGATGAGCTGTTTGAGAGCTTCGGCCAAAGATCTTTTGGTCCGGAGGGTGCGGCGGTCGTCTTTGAGCGGGCGGTGATCGGGAGTGGCAGGCATTTCTGAACTTTTTTCGGGATGTGTCCGCTATCGCACACGACGGGATTTTTGTCTCTTGTGGCGGCGGAATGGGATGCGTTACTTTGCAAAAGTAAACATTTGTTCGGTTTGGGCCTTTTGTCCCGATTAGGACTTTTGTTCGCAATTGTAAAAATTTAGTTATGACAACGATCTCATTTCTGCCGTTGGGGCTGGTGCTGCATATTTCGGGCATTACGATGATGGCCGGCACCATTTTCGCCGGCTTTTTGACGAATTTGCAATTATGGAAATGTCTGCCCGATGAAAAGGACCGGGCGTTGACCATTTTCCGGGTGACCTCGCGGTTTCGCGTGGCGCAAGCCGTCGGCGGTCTGCTGATCATCGTGGGCGGAGTGATGATGATGCTGGCGGTTCATGGGGCGTTTATGCATCAGACCTGGTTTAAGATCAAGCTGGCAATCCTTGCGTTTTTGATCCTGAATATGATCGTCCTGGAGAGGCCGGCGGCCAGGCAGCTGAAGCAGATGCTTTATCGGGATCGGTTAGACGCGGCAGTTATGGTTGCGACGATGCGGAGGACGATGACGTTCTATCTCCTGCAGTTGGGAATATTCGTCCTCATATTTGTTATCAGCGCGTATAAATTCAATTGATCGTCTTTGGCCGGCAGCTGCATTAACGGGCTTGACGCAAGGCGTCGGCGAAGGCGTTTGGCAGCGGGCTGTCTTCGACGGCCCGGGCGGCTTTTTCGACGTCGTAGGCGAAACGGATGAATTCCACGCCGATGCTGTTTTTTTCCTGGGTGT
>DASZOW010000182.1:0-6392 GCA_035550615.1 Puia sp. | reverse complement strand
GTTTTGAAGGTTTCGATCGAGAACCTGGAAGACAATACCATCGACAAGATCAAACAGTCCGATGTGGCCATCGAGTTCACGGGGCCGGAAAGCGCATACGAGAACATCATCCGTTGCCTGGATGCGGGCGTAGCCGTCGTTTCCGGGTCCACGGGCTGGCTGGCGCGGATGGACGAGGTTCGGCAGCATTGTCTCCAAAAGAACGGTACCTTCTTGTATGCCAGCAATTTCAGTGTCGGCGTAAATCTGTTCTTCGAGGTGAACAAACGGCTTGCGACGCTGATGGCGGATCATCCCGAGTATGAGCCCCGGATCACCGAGATCCATCATACCGAGAAAAGGGATGCTCCCAGCGGTACGGCCATTACGATCGCCGAACAACTGCTGGAAAAAATTCGCCGGAAAAAAGGATGGGTCAACCATATTAGTGATAACTTAGATGAATTGGAGATCCTCAGTGAGAGGGTAGATCCAGCCCCCGGCATCCATACCATTGCCTATGAATCGGATATCGATACGATCACCATTACGCATACGGCGCATAACCGCCGCGGATTCGCCACGGGAGCCGTGCTTGCGGCCGAATATATCACCGGGAAGAAAGGCATCTATCAGATGAGCGATGTTCTAGGTTTTTAATCACCATAGCCCCCTCATAACCATGTTATCCAAAAAAACACAATATGCTTTCCAGGCGCTGATGTACCTGGCTCAAAAAGAGTCGGACGAGCCCGTGCTGATCGCCGAGATCGCCAAAAAGAAAAAGATCCCGCTGAAATTCCTGGAGAATATCCTGCTTGAATTGAAGAATGCCAACATCCTGGACAGTAAGAAGGGCAAAGGCGGGGGCTACTATTTTGCCAAGGATCCCAAAGATGTTCCACTGGCCACGGTGATGCGGCTGCTGGACGGCCCCATCTCCCTGCTGCCCTGTGTGAGCCTGTATTTCTATGAACGGTGCAAGAACTGTGATGAAAAAGGTTGTGGTCTGCACATCGTCATGAGCCAGGTCCGGGATGCGAATCTCAAGATCCTGGAAAAGAGAACGATCGCCGATCTGGCGAGAGGATGATCATCCGTCTAATGATCACCCGGCGGCTAGTGGCCGGCGGCTCTTTTTTCAAGGCTGACGAAATGGTTCAGACAAACCCGCTCGCCAATGTCCACCAGCCGGCCGATCTTTTCCAGCAATACCCTCACTTCTTTTTCTGTAATGTCGAAATCCTCCTTATAACGGGCATCCACATAGCCTGACAATAAAAGCCGGAACAGCTCGTCTTCGGCGGCGGTATCCCTGGGGAATACCATGGCCAGCTCCAGCGAGAAACGATTGGTGTACCGCCTCAGCTTGTCGAGATTGTGCGTCGTAGGTTTGTAACCGGTGAAGGCCAGCAGAATGGCCTGGTACATCTGTTCCGTCGCCTGGTGCAGTAAAAAGACCGCTATCCGCCATTCCGCGTTCTCATAATTGAACGCTCCGCTGCGGTAGAAGGCCCGGGCCTGCTGTGCCCATCTTTTAAAATCCCGTTCGGCAAGCCACTTCACCCGGTCCCAATCGGGAGTCAGGACCGGCGCGAGCACCGTTCTATGGCTGTCGTATAACAGCACTCCTTCCTGTATCACCATGGAAAAGAAAAACTGGCCCTCTCCCAGCCTCCTGTTCACATAGCCGATATCGTGTACCAGCGCCGTTACCGGAGCCTCGTCCCGGCAACGGTTCTCGATGATGTCCTGCAATTCATAATCCGACCGGCGGTCTCCCTGCCGGGTCACCACCAGCAGATCATACGCACCGAGCACCGGCGGTAACGCCTCTACAGGCAACCCACCGCTACCCGCTGCGCCATAAACGCCATAAAGAATGATCTTTTCCGGTTGAACGGCGCGGACAACGACGTCTATGATCCTTGCTAATTTTTTTATTTGTGGTTCGGACAGATGTTTTAACGAAGTATTCATAGTTTTTATGGTTATGGTACCAATTTTATTGGCTATCTTTGATATAACGAATATCACACTTTTTAATACATTTTACCAATAATTGTGGGCACATTTTAGAATTTCTATTTTATTGCTATGCACTATTTAGGAAAGAATATGCGGTATCTGCGCAAGCAGTTGTCTAAAACCCAGTCTGAGATTGCATCTCTGATCAAAAAGGGGCAGACAACGATCGGCAACTGGGAGAATGGCATCAGCGAACCCAATCTTGACGAACTGTTGATCATTAGCAATTTTTTTGATATTTCACTGGATACACTCATCAAGATCGATCTCGCCGAAGCCAATAGCACACATCGGAACGGCACTGCCGGCTCCGCCCCTTATGACCATTCCCCGGAGTCGTCTTCCGAAGTCCGGGAAAGGGATGATAAGCTGTCTTATGTCTTACAGGAGATCAAGTCCCTTCGTGAGGAGATGGAACGGTTACACGCCCGTTTTCCGGCACAATGATGAACAGCCGGGACCACGATGAAGAACAGCAAGGACCACAATGATGAACAGCCAGGACCACAATGATGAACAGCCAGGAATAAAAAGGCCGCCTCTTATTAATGAGACGGCCTCTTCCAATATCGCGATAGCCTTCCGCTATCGTTGCAGGTTTTCGATGACGATCGCCGAAGCTCCTCCACCCCCATTGCAAATACCTGCTGCGCCATATCTGGCCTTGTTCTGGCGCAGGATATGGACCAGGGTCACGATGATCCTGGCTCCGCTGGCGCCCAGCGGATGTCCAAGCGCAACGGCGCCGCCATGCACATTCACCCTGGCAGGATCGAGGGCCATCCGCCGGATGTTCTCGATGCCTACGACGGCGAAGGCTTCATTCAATTCCCAGTAGGAGATGTCTTCCATCTTCAAGCCAGCTTTGGCCACTGCCTTCGGCGCCGCGATCGCCGGCGTCGTGGTGAACCATTCGGGCGCCTGCTCGGCATCCGCATAGCTTACGATCCGGCCCAGCGGCCGCAATCCCAGTTCCGCCGCCCGCTCGCGGCTCATTAGCACCAAGGCAGCAGCCCCATCGTTGAGCGTCGATGCATTTGCGGCCGTCACCGTTCCCTCCTTCTGAAAAGCCGGTTTCAACCCGGGGATCTTATCGAATTTTACATTATAGGGCTCCTCGTCCTTCCCAACTATCACGGGGCTGCCTTTTCGCTGAGGTATCTCCACGGGCGTCACTTCATCGTCGAACTTACCGGCCGCCCAGGCCGCCTGCGACCGCTGATAGCTGGCTATCGCAAACGCATCCTGTTCCTCGCGACTTATCCCACAAGTACCTGCGCATAATTCCGCGGCATTGCCCATGGCCTTGCCGTCGTAGGCGTCCGTGAGCCCGTCTTTGGCCAACCCGTCGATGAGTGTCGTGTTCCCGTATTTATTGCCCCAACGCAGTTGCTCCACATAAAATGGCACATTGCTCATGCTTTCCATTCCGCCGGCCACAACGATGCCGGCATCGCCCAGCGCAATGGCCTGCGCTCCCTGCACGACGGCCTTCATACCGCTGGCGCAGACCTTGTTGACCGTAGTACAGATCACCGCATCGGGAAGTCCTGCACCTTTGGCTGCCTGGCGGGCCGGCGCCTGCCCCAGGTTGCCCTGCAATACACAACCCATCAACACTTCGTCTACCTGTGCCGGCTGAACGCCGGCCTTCTTCAATGCCCCCTGGATAGCGATCGCGCCCAGCTTCGGCGCGCTAAACTCCTTTAACGCTCCGCCAAAACTGCCGATCGGCGTCCGGACCGCTGCTACGATAACGACTTCTTTGTTCATTTCGATTTTGCTTTGCTTTACGGTAAAGATAATCAAAAACTAACAGCTGTTAGTGGAAACGTCAGATGCCGTTTCTTTTGACGACCCTGTCCCTGAGGATTCCGCGCATCGCCTCCTCATAATAGTGCTGGCTCACCGGCACGCTGGCCGTTCCCAGCTGCAGCATATTCCCTCTTATGCTACTGACAAACTCTCCGTTAACAACAAACGATTTATGCACCTGGACGAAATGATGTGGCGGCAGCTGGGCCAGGATACTTTTCAAGGTCAGATACACGATCAGTTTCCGGTTCGTCGTATGCAGCACGACATAGTTCATCATGGCCTCTATATAGAGCAGCTCGCCGTATACGATCTTCTCGAGGCTGTCGCCGCATTTCACAAAAAAATGATCCGCCGGCCTGGCTTCTTCCGGCACTCCGGCGGGCAACCGTTCCCCCTGCCTGGACCGGGCCTTTTGACAGGCCTTTAGAAATCTTTCGAAGGAGATCGGCTTCACCAGATAATCCACCACGTCCAGATCGAAGCCGTCCAACGCATACTCCGCATAGGCCGTAGTGATGATCACCAGCGGCCGCGCCGATAGCCCGCCGCTGGCGCGAAGAAAGTCGATGCCATTGAGTTTCGGCATGTTGATATCGAGAAAAAGCAGGTCCACCCTTTTTTCGGCCATCAGCGCATCCGCCTTCAACGGATGCTCGGCCATACCCACCAGCTCCAGGTAATCGATATCCTCTATGTATTCGCGGAGCACCTTGCGGGCGACCGGCTCGTCATCTACTATAATGGCTTTGAGTAACATCTGATCGGATATTTAAGTACAATAAAACTTCGAATGCGCCGCCATGATCGGCTATCATCAGATCGTGTCTGCCGGGATATTGAAGATCGAGTCTTCTCCGGGCGTTCGCGATGCCGATGCCTCCCTTTTCCAGGTCATGGCGAACCAAAGCGGTTTCTGTAGTATTGTAAGCGCGGAAGCACAGCCGTTCTCCATGACGCTTCAATGAAATGAGCACCTCGTTGTCCCTGTCCTCATGGCTACTGGCATATTTGAAGGCGTTCTCTACGAATGTGATCATCAACAACGGCGCCACCGAGAAACCGCGGACATCATCGGCGATCTCCAGCTCTACATGCAGGTTCTCGTCTTTGCGTTCCTGTTGCAGGGCCATGTAGTTGCGGATATACTGGATCTCTTTTTCGACGGGGATGTTGTCCACGTTGCATTCGTAAAGCTGATAACGCAGCATCTCCGAGAAACTGAGCAGCATGCTCCTGGCCTTACCGTTCTTCCTGTCGATATGTCCATAGATCGAATTGATGGAGTTAAAGAGGAAATGAGGGTTGAACTGGGCCCTGAGGAAATCCAGTTCATTCCGGGTCCGTTCTTTCTCCATGGCATCCGCATATTGCCGGACGCCGAGCTTTTCGATCACTTGCTGCACGGCCACCGTAAACACCACCCAGATGAAGATGTTCAGGAACGAATCGCGGAAAACAGCCGCGGCGTCCGGCGCGGCCGACCCCGGCCGGAAAATGTGAACCTGCAACCAGATGGCCAGCGGAGTGCGCAGCAACGCGCTTATCGCGATAGCCGCAGGCAAAAACAGCAAAAAGGAAAGATACCGCTTGCGGTGGAGCAGCCGCGGGATGGCAAAGAGGACCTGCAGATAATAATTTGCCGCAACGAATAGCAGGTAGCAGAACTGTACCGTCAATGTCCTGGTGACGGTGAATACATGGTCATGAAAAAGCGTGATCCAGCAGGCATAAAGGCCGGCCCAAAGCGCTATGGATATCCAGATCCGCTGCTGGTTCATACGTTGCTAAAGGTACCGACTGCCGGGGCTAACGGAAGAGATATTACATGAGATGCCGGAAAACCGGGATGACATCAAAAAAACCCGTTTCGTCAAGACCTGGGTCAGGATGACGTAAAAGATTTCCGTGCCCCGTCTTGCCGGCGTTGTTTTGGTAAAAAATCATCCACACAATGAAAAAAGTCATCTCCTGGCTGCTCGACCCGCCCGTTTTTGGGCCTGGCGCCATCCTCTGGATCCGGCTGATTACCGGCGGCGTATTTTTCTGGGAAGGCCTGTTGAAATTCGTTTATCCCAATCAGGGGGTAGGACGGTTCACCAAACTTGGTTTTCCCCTGCCGGAATTGACGGCGCATTTTGTCGCCGTTTCCGAGATCATCGGCGGTCTGTTCCTGCTCGCCGGTCTGCTGACGCGGCTTACGGCATTGTATTTTATCGCGCAGATGATCGTCGCGATCCTCAGCACCAAGATCTCCGTTTATCTCGGCACTTCACCGCTGCCGCTTCCAGCTTCGCCGCCGAAGACGGGTTTCTGGGCCGTTCTCCACGAGATCCGCGCGGACTATGCACAGCTGCTCACCAGTATTTTTTTGATGCTGGAAGGTCCGGGGGTCCGCAGTCTGGACAGGATAAAGCGCGGAAGATTCGTTCGGCGGAAAAATAACGAATCTCCGGTTTTGGGCTAATGATTGTCCTGGCGGACAAACCGCCGACGGCGGTTTCCGTAAAAAAGGAATAATTTACGCGCATGAAAACCGCCTCCGTTCACGAGATCAAGCAGGAACTTCA
>DASZOW010000181.1:0-4072 GCA_035550615.1 Puia sp. | reverse complement strand
AAACGCTTCTGGCGGCACGTAACAACGATTCGCTCCTGCTCTTTACCAGATGGGATAATTGAGCTCGTGCCGGCTGCCTGCCCATTTCTCGTATGGAGCGGCTACCAGCTGCAACCGCTTATCCACCATGTATCGGTCCATGGCCCGGCGCAGACTGTCGATCCGTGTTGACTCACCAGCCAGCACACCTACCAGCAAACGCCCGCCACGCGGTAATCGCAGAAATCGTATGCTGTCGGTCTCCGGGCCCGGCCGGTTCACCGGGATCCCCACCACCAGATTCACCAGCCCCGTCTTCAACGGCTCCCACCCGGCAATAGCGCTATCCTGTCCGCCCATTTCGGGGTGCTCGGCCAGATAATCCCGTAATTCGTCTAAAAGGGCCGGTCGCACCCCGGCGATCTCCGCCTCGCCAACGACCGCCTGACGCGTCACGAACAAGGTATCGGTTACCGGCCGCACCCCGATCTCGAAACCATAGAGCTTTCGCGGGTCCTCCATATATCCCTTCAACGCTTCCAGCCGGTCCGCCATCTCCGAACCCACCGGCTGCGTCAACCATTGCCAGCCCGAGACCCGTCGCGTCCATGCCACCTCGCTGCTACGGCCGTCCATTGCCGGTAGTATGTCCACGGTCTGCAGACGCTCTTTCCCCAGTTTCCACTCACATACCGAAACGGCCGCCGCCTGCCGTTGGACCGGCAACAGCGTATCCCAGCCACCAGCAGGATACCATCGCTTCCAGTTCCGCACATCGGTGACCTGTGGCGCCACCTCATCCATTGCCGCCGCAATATCGATCCTACGGCTTACCGTAAAAGAGATGTTGCCCGCCGCTGCCAGCAGCAAAACCGCCACGACCACCGCTATGACCGTCTTTTTCATAAAAGCTTACATCTGCCCGAGGATCGCCCTGAGCTCTTTTTCATCAGCCATCCACACCTTCCCATAATCGGTGATGGCATCATTCTGCCAGGTCAGCGGATTGGCCACGGCTATCCGCGCCGAAGTATGGTATTCCCAGGCGCCCGTTTCGCTGATCAACCGCGCGATATTCGAACTCCGCACCCCCGCGCCGGGCATAATGCTGATCCGCCCTGTCGCCTGCCGCACCAGCCGCCCCAGGACCTCCGCTCCCTCCGGCGCGCTGCTC
The DNA here is from genome assembly GCA_035550615.1 of Puia sp. Lineage (GTDB taxonomy): Bacteria > Bacteroidota > Bacteroidia > Chitinophagales > Chitinophagaceae > Puia. The sequence goes on along the minus strand of DASZOW010000181.1, from coordinate 2,919 downwards.
TTCTGTCCCGACGTCAGCACCCGCTCACAGCCGCAATCGATGATCTCCTCCAACGCCCGGTACGGATCGGGCACGGAATCGAATGCCCGGTTACACGTCACACCCATAGGATACGCCCACTCGACGACCCGCCGCATCCGTTCCATATCCATGGTCCCATCCCTTCGCTGCACGCCTACCGAGATACCGTCACAACCCAGCTCCTTGCAAATCCGGATATCCTCCTGCATAATAGCAAACTCCTCCTCGTCATAAAAATAATTTCCCGACCGCGGCCGAAGAATAGGATACAGCCGGATGCCGATGCGCTCCCGCACCCGCCGGATCGTTCCATAGCTGGGATTGGTCCCGCCTTCGACGGGATTATCACAAAGCTCGACGCGTACCGCGCCTACCTTTTCGGCGATCATACAGGACTGGATCGTAAATGCGCAAACTTCCAGCACGATCTTGTTTGACATAACAGTAGATTTAATAGATACTCTTGCCGGCGATTAACGGTATATTCATATCGATTGTAGATGCCCCTGCGACTTCGGAAACCCCGCCGGAAGCCGTCCAGTTATCCTTATGAATGACCACCTTCCCCGGCAGATGCCCTTTCTCTGTAAATTGCAGATGAAGCTGCGCCGCATCCCCCCGCGCATTTACCACCAGGCTCAGTTCCACCGGCCCAAAAGGTGTCCGGATCCCATGCAACGCGACCCGCTTCCCCGGCTTCATCCACTCCGGCGGCAACGCCTCGAAAAGATGCAGATCATGCCCGCGATCCAGCTCGATCATGTGCACCACCAGCCGGATAAACTCGGCGCTTGCCCAGTTATGCGGCATATCTCCTACTTCATCGTTCCCCTTACCCTGCGGCTTCTGTTCTTCCCGCCAGTCCATCGTCGGCGAACTATGATTCGCATAATCATACAACAATTGCGGGACCTCTCTGGTCTTACCCAGCCATAACAGATCATGCCCATAGAAAGAGCTGAAATACGTCCAGAGCCCCTGCTCCATCCAGCCGGTATTGATCACGAGTCCCTCTACCCGGTGATCATGCAGCATCTGCACGGTCCCCGAAGCTATCTTCCGCGTCTCTTCCGTGGTATCGAAGATCTGCCCGGGATACACGGATTGACAAAACGCCCACTGGCCTTTTTGCGGCGGATAATGGCCCTCATTATGGATCATCACCGGCAAATAGGTATTGCCCTTGTCGTCCTTACGCAGATCTTTACGCGCCATCGTCAGGAACGTGTTAAAGAAATCATCGTATTCTTTTTGCCAGGCCGCCGCCTGCGTTTCCTTGCCCAGCCAGTGTGCCGCCATGATCGCCCACTTCATCCCGGCCAGGCAATATTCGGTATTCGAATAATCGTCGCCATGCTGTATGCCGCCATCCACATTTCCATCGGGCAGCAGTCCATAATAAGGTTTGGATGGGTCCCTGGCCGCCACATCCCGCAAATAGCGGATCCGCCGCAGACATCCTTCGACGACGCCCCAGTTCTTTTCCAGCCAGCCTTTGTCCTGTGTCAGCATCGCATGGCGGATCAGCATCAGCGGCACAAGTCCGTTCTCTTTGTGGAACGTGGTGATCATCTCGAAACCACCCCCCGGCAGCTGATAATGGGTCAGATAATCGATACAGCTCCGCACATCCCTGATATATCCCAGCATCGTTGCGACCTCTAGTATATATGTGCCATCCGCCAGCCACAAACCGCGATAGATCGTCGGCCCCACATGGAAGGACGGGGAACCTTTCCTGATATCTCTGGCCTGGAAGATATTCCGGATACTCGACTCGATCATCGCCTGTATCCCGGTATCGGGCACCGAAACAGCCGCCGCCGAAGGACAATTTTTCTTCCACCAGTTCAACGCCCTGCCCTCCTCCTTTTTCGTCATGGCTGCCGTCGGCTGATACCCGTCACCGCCAAAAAACCGGCTCACTGTAACCGCCAGTTCCCGCTCCTCCCCTGCTTTCAGTTTCATCGCCGGCAGTTCGAAATGATACGCTCCCGCGGAATCGCGATGCAGCTGCCCTCCACCGCCGGAAACGGCAACCATCGTCTCATTGCCTACTGCCATGTCGCCGCCCGCCGACCGGACGGGCTCTACGCCGCGATAGCGCAATTCGGGCTGAAACTCCACTGTATGTGAACCGCCATTCCGCACTTTCACCAACACATGATACCGGCGGGCGGGCATCCGGACATCCGCACAGGGTGCATACAGGACCGCGGTCTTGTCTTCCTTCCCGGAAATGATATCCGCTGCCGCCGGCATCTTTCCATCGAACATCCACAACGCGTTCACAAACGCATCCCGGTCGAGCGACCCGGGCATATTGCTCACGACTACGGTCAGGATGCCATTGCTGTCCGCATCGGCGGCGAGAAAAGTATAGATACCCGGCACGTGCGCACCAAAATCTTTCACCGGATCGATGTCTTTCTGCTGCGCGCCTTCCACCTGGATGCGCATCTTTCTGATACCGGCCGTATCATAATGTCCCTCGCAAAAACCAAGCGCCAGCGAATAGCTCGCGCCGGGTCGTACCCGGATATGAAATTCTACCAGACCCTCCCCCGACAGTCCTTTGAGGCCCATCGCCACACTGTGGAAGGCATTGTCCGCCGGATACTTCGGCTTCGACCAGTCGGACTCCACCCGCCGGCTGTCATACCGGACGATGCTATTCAAGGGCTCCGGCTCGGGGATCTCCAAAAAGGCATCTTCCGTCACGGTCACGTCGCCAACGGTCTTGACCGTACGCAGGATCGGCGCCCGCGCAAGCAACAACCGCTGGCTCTTCCACGTCAGCGGCCTCCGGCCATCCAGTTCCAGCGAGAACGAAAAATCTCTCGGCCCTTTGTAATCATAATCGCCGAAGATCTGCCCCTCTTTCCCTATCAATGTCTT
>DASZOW010000180.1:0-6623 GCA_035550615.1 Puia sp. | reverse complement strand
ATCCGACCACGCTAACCAGGTTATTGGCTGAATCGAGGTGCCGGCGCAGCATCTGCAAACTGCTGCCGGCAAAGACCCTCGTAACTGAGTCCGCACCCCGGCCGGCCTGTTTTTGGAATTCATCGATATCCGATCTATGATCGTCGACCATCATCTGGATATAGGCCCTATCGAAGTCTTCACCTTTTTTCTTCCGGAGGTCGTTGATCTCCTTCTCCTGATGCTTGGACACCGAGTCCGGCAGTATGGCGCGTTTGCGGGCGGCGATTTGTCTTATTTTTTCCATTCCCTGGCTATGGTCTTTGACCATCATGGCGCCAAAGGCCTTGACCCGCGGGTTCGCCGCATGGGTTTCTGCCAACCGACCCAGGTCTACTTCCATCATGGCTCCGCTGGCTGCGTTGACGAGGAAATCCGCATCCGGTTTGGAAAGCGCTATGGTATCGCCGTTGCGTCCCGGGGACTGCTGGCTGTCGATGCGGGCGGCGTTGGAATCTTTGGCATTTTTGACACTGTCTGTGCTGCTGCCACCACAGGAAAACAGGGCGAGAAGCAGGAGGCCCGAGCAGGAAAAGAGTAACTTTTTCATGGTAGGCTTTTTGTAAAAATGTTCAAAAGCTGTGCCACCGGGATGTTAGGTACCGTGGGCATTTTTGACAGAAGCGGTGAAAAATTTGCAGGAAAAATGCCAGTTTTTCGCTGGATGGCGGAGTGGCATCTCAATTGAGGCAGAAATTTTGAATCAAAAAAGGAGGAATTATGAACAACATCATCAAAAAGGCAGACAGCCGTCCGGCTACATTTGGAAGTGTTGTAGATGAGCTCTTCCAATCGAATTTCAACCGGTTTTTCGACGACCGGCTATGGGGTTTCAACGGGTTACAGTCCGACATGCGAGTGCCGGTGAATATCCGGGAGACGGATACGGCATTCGAGGTGGAGGTGGTTGCGCCCGGTTTGAAGAAGGAGGATTTCAATCTTGCGTTTACCGGCGACATGCTGACTGTTTCGTTCGAGCACACAGAGGAGAGGAAAGAGGGCGATGCAGGGAAATGGATCCGGCGGGAGTACCGGTCGGGTTCGTTCTCGCGGAGTTTCCGGGTAGATGGCACGGTGGATGTGGATAAGGCGCAAGCGCGGTATGACAACGGAGTACTGTTGCTGACGCTTCCAAAGAAGGAAGAAGCAAAGAGAGTGTCCCGAAGGATCGACGTAAAGTAATGCTGTCGGCGGTTGTGCGTGGACGTTATTGGGCGGACGGTGCATGTCCGTCCTTTTTTTGGGATGTCGAATTTTACGCCCTTTTTATTATGGAAAGCAGGTTCGTTATCGTATTGAATATGCGGACGGCGGAAGGGTATGTCCGCTTTGGGCAGATCGAGCTCGGAATGGACCGTGCGTCGGTGGAGGCGCTGTATGAAACGCTGGAGGGACGGGAGGCGGAAGGTGAAGAGGGCTTTTTACATATGGATCTTGTAGAGATACGGCGTGGGTTGCCTGTGAGCATGCGGGTGCTGAATTGTTCGGCGGTGGAGCTGGGGCGGAATGTCAGTGCGATCAGCCGGCAGGTGTTCCGCTGGAAAAACCTGGACGAGGGGATGCCGGAGGAGGGGAAGCCGGAGACGTAGACTGGATTGAATTACGTGTCCGTCGTCAATTTCACGTGGTGAATGGCGGTTTAGCCTATATCGGAAGGGCATAAAATGATCCTAACCGGAACGGCCGCGGCCTTTATAAATCGGGCCGGGTATTGTGCTCAAGGTCATGGCCGGGGACCAGTTCAGCATCCGGACGAGCAGCTGGTACCAGCTCAATGGCAGCGCTTAGCCCAAATGTCCTGGACTTTCGTTTCCTTTATGGTAATACTCCCTATGGGAAATATTATAATTTTGGGAGCATAAGGGAATAGGGTATATGCACCTTGAGGGTTTCTTCGTTCCATTGGATCATTCGTTGGAATGAAATTTTTGCGGCATCATAGGGGCTTGTCATAATTTATTCATAGACCTTTCTTCTATGTTCGACAGTGGTGATCGTGGCGATGGACTTGCCGTTATAGACAGAGGGTGCGCCAAGTGGCGATGAGAACCTGCCAAGCGTTGCGTTGTTGAGCTTTTTACAACCGGTGCAGGCGTTTACCATTCCATTCGGGTTGGCATGGCATTAGGCAGCTTACCAAAAAACTACAGAATAAACGTCGGATTTTAGCGCATTAGAAATATGTTGGTTCAAATACCTGTTCGATGATCCATAGATTGGAAAGTTCGGCTCCAGTGATCTTCAAGTAGTATGTTTATACTTCCTCTTACGTGTTTTCCGGAAACAAGGTAACGGGAGATGTACAGTTGAGATCGGGTTCAAGCCTATGATTAGGGATGATTAGGAAATTCGACGTTTAGCCTGTTTTCAGTTTCGATATCTAGAAATTCTTAATTTACAATTTCGTTTGTTTTCGGCGGCGGGCGCCGACTTTGGGATTGAGGATCATGCGTGCGAGGGACGAAAGTTTTGTCGACGACTTATCCCGAGTGGGCGTTCGTGTATATGGGGCCGATCGCTGATTTCCTGGAGGTTGATGTGCGCGCATTGCTTGTTCCCAACGAAAAGTCTCCTGCAAAGAACTTCAAATTTTATGTAACCTGCGCGTTTCCGTTAGAATTAATTTTTTCTGCTAATCACTTTTGGTATCTTTGTAGTGTCTCTCGCTAATTAAGTCCACCTTACTATCCCGATTTTCAAGCATTCTCTGGTCACCGAATAGGTGAGCAATTTCCAGTCTTTTTTAAACTAAAAGTATGTTGCACAATAAGGATATTTTGTGGAAAGGGGTGTTAGTTTGGGTATTGGATGATCTGCTGCGGTTTGTATTTCCTCATGCCGATGAAATTTTTGATTTCGAAAAGAAATGCATTTTCCTAGACAAGGAACTGGCCGCGTTGGAGCCGAAACCGAGGAAGAAAAGCGGCGTCAGATTTGTAGACAATCTGGTGAAGGTATTCAGGAAGGACGGAGGGGACGAGTGGGTGCTCGTCCATGTCGAAGTGCAGGATTTTACGAAGGCCAAGGAGAGGCCGAATTTCCCTGAGCGGATGTTTCGATATTTTTATCGGAGCTTCGACCGGCACCAAAGGCCGGTGGTTGCTATTGCGATCCTATGCGGGCCCGATGGCAAGCTATTTGGGAGTAGCTACAGATATGAGTTTATGAACACGCGATTGCAGTATGATTACAATACGCTTTCCATTCTGGACTACCCGGATAAGGATCTGGCCGAGAGTAGAAATCCATTTGCCTGGGTGGTTTTGACTGCTAAGAAGGCGCTGCTGACCGGCAAGGATTTGGACAAAAAGTTGCTTGACGGAAAGCTATTTATTTTCAGGAAATTGTATGAGAACGGCATTTTTGAGAAAGCGAAGCTGCGGGCCATCTTGAAATTTCTGGATAGCTATATACTATTTGAAAACCGCGAAACAAGTCGTATTTTTGGGAAAGAAGTTGATAAGATCACCGGTAAAAGCAATACTATGGACATCTTGAGCGAAATGTATGCAGAGAAGAAGACTTCAGCAATTGTAAAGAATCTCCTCACCAAAACCTCTTTTTCGATCGAGGAGATCGCTGCTTTGGCAGAGGTGCCCATTGACTTTGTGAAACAAGTGAAAAAAAGCCTTAGTAAAAGGAGAAAGTAAGTTTAACAAATATTAGTTGAGCCGTCTGGAAAACCCAGGCGGCTTTTTCATTTAGTCCCTCGAGCGAATGCGTATATGTGCGTAGAGACTGCGGTGTCTTCTGCGCAGATTTCGTGGGCCGAATGGGGAATTTTCGGCAAATTCCCTTGTTATTGGCGCAAAGCCGCGCTTAGCGGTTCGGGTGATGGATGGCTAGCCTAGCTTAGCGTCATACTTTAAACTGAGCAGCTATGATGAAGCCGTTTGTCGCCTGGTTTTCTGATATGCAAAGGGTCTTGAAGCAGGAAACCGAGGACCGGCCGGGTGGCCTGAGTACGCTGGACCCGGACTTTCTCGATAGCAAAGGGTAAATAATTGAGTATTCTTGCAATCTGCAAACTTCAGTGCGGAACAAGACGCAGAGTAATCAAGCAGAGATTGGATACTGCTACGGGAAAGATGAGCTGGGGGGCGACGAGTTGAGTGGGTTGCACGGGAAATCGGCGGCAGGCGGTCAGGCTGTGCCGTTTTCGGTTTTGGTTTCCAGGGTCAGCTCGATGATCCGGTTTGCGAGCATTTCCCAGCCGGTGGCAAGGGATGGTTTCATGAATGAGCGGGCTACGAGGCCGGTTGAACGGAGGGAGTAGTAGTCCGCCCCGGCCTGATCGGCGAGGATGACGATGGGTATTTTGGCGAAGCGGCTATCGGCTTTAATCAGACGGACGAGTGAACTGGGAAAGATAGAGGGCAGGGCCGGGTCTAATACGATTAGGATGGGTTGGTTGTGGGGGGCTTGTTCGGCGAGATAGCGGAGTACGTCCTCGCCATTGGCAACGAAGTCAACGACCATGGAAGGGGCTTGCCGGCTGAAAATCTCTTTCAGCAGCGCGCGGTGTTCCCAATTGCGCTCCCCAACCAACAGCCTGGCCATATTTTAGGTTTTCATTACGTTAGGCACCAAGATTTACCTTACAATCGCTACAAAAATTTCGCCAGTTTGCAGGACTGGATAGAGTGAGCTAAGGTAGCTTGATGGTGACCGGTGGTTAGGGGGAAATGCCGGTTTAAGGGGAATGGCGGGTAAAAGTTTCTACAGGGGGAGCGGCGGCGGGGGTTCAGGCGAGGCGGGGATCTTGGTGAGGCGAGGCGGGGATCTGGCGAGTCGAGGCCGGGAATGTTGAAAGGGAGAAGGAGGGTTAGGTCGTCTTACCGTGAAGTATGGCTGCTATTTCATTTTTCAGCAGGTGGAATTTATTGGGTTTGACGATAAACGCGGCGGCGCCTAGCTCCGTGACGTCGGCGATATCCTCCGGACGGCGGCTGGTAGAGTAGATCACGACCGGGATGGACTTGAACAGCGGGCTGCTCTTCAGATGCTTAAGACATTGTTTGCCATCCATCTTCGGCATATTGAGGTCCAGGAAGACAAAGTCGGGCCGGGCCGGCAGCTTATCGAGCTGGCGCAGGGCCTCGATCCCGTTGAGCGCCGTGATGCACTGAATATGTGGATCGATTTCTGCAAGGGCATCAGTGAAGAACTGAAGATCGTCCATGTCGTCGTCCACAACTAATATTATCATTTTTTGTGATGAATATTTATGTATGCCGCAATATATCGAATATTTTATTTAGTTAGCTTTATGGATTATTGGCCGCCCAGGTGGCCCTGAGGAAAGAGCACCATGAAAAAACTGAATTTAACCGATTCCCGGATGAATGTTTCCAAGGGAGTACCCATAGTAGCGATAGGCGCGTCCTCCGGCGGTTTGGGCGCGATGATGGAACTGATAAGGAATATCAATCCGGATACGGGGATGGGTTTCCTGTATCTTCAATATCCCGGTGGCGAACAGACCGACGAGATCATCGCCAGGCTACAGGAAGTGGCGACCATGAAGGTCGAACAGGCCCGCGATCAACTGCAAATACTCCCGAATTCAATCTATGTGATCCCCGGCGAACAGGAGATACAGATCACGGATGGGATGTTGTCGCTTATCCGCCCGACTACCAGGAAGAATGACCGGCTGCCGATAGACCGGTTTTTTACTGTGCTGGCACGGACCTGGAAAGCCGGGATCATAGGGATCTTGCTATCCGGCGAAGAGCTGGACGGGGCCGGAGGTCTAAAGGCCATCAAGATAGCGGGGGGGATCACCTTTGCCCAGGATGAGACGGCTGCGTTCGATGAAATGCCGAAATCGGCGATGACGGCGGGAGTAGTCGATCTTGTTCTTTCCCCGGTGCAAATAGGGCGGGAACTGAATAAGATGGCGGGACAGGTCGATGCATTCGCCGAGATGCAGATCGGGTCCAACGTGGTAAGCGATACCGACGAGCACCTGCTAAGCATTATCCAGCTATTACGGCGGGCAACCGGGATCGATTTTACGCATTATAAGATCAGTACGATCAAGCGCCGCATCATCCGCCGGATGCTGCTTTATAAGCTCCACGATCTCAAGGGTTATTACGAGTATCTAAAGCGTCATGCCAATGAGATCACGGTACTTTATCATGACCTGCTGATCAACGTCACCTGTTTTTTCAGGGACGGCGACTCCATGGAGTATCTCCGTAAGAGCGTGCTGCCGCAGATCCTGAAGGGAAAGTCGTCGGACGAGCAGGTGCGTATCTGGGTGCCTGCCTGTTCTACGGGAGAAGAGGCGTATTCGCTGGCGATCCTGATAACGGAGCTGCAGGAGGAAAGCGGGACCAAGATACCCATCCAGATCTTCGGAACGGACCTGAGCGAGATCGCGATCTCGAAAGCGCGGTCGGGGGTATATTCGCCAGCCGATCTAACGGATATCGCCGATACCCGGATATCGAAATTCTTTGTGCGAACGGAGAACAACAATTTCCGGGTGCATAAACGCATCCGGGATCTATGCATTTTTGCGCAGCATAATGTATTCAAGGACCCGCCATTCTCACGGTTGGACCTCGTCAGCT
>DASZOW010000179.1:0-7743 GCA_035550615.1 Puia sp. | reverse complement strand
ATGGAGAAATCCACCGGCAAAAAGGTGCTGGGGCGATGATGCTGGGGCCAGTTGAATTCGATGCCGCCCGAGATCCAGGGTCCACATAATCCCACCAAGGCAGGTTTGATGACCTGGTTATAATAGATGAAATGACGTTTGGCGATCTTATCGTAGGCCATCTGCACCCTGCCGCCGAGCTGGGGCAGGATCATGATCTTCAGATAATCGTTCTCGAGGAAAAGCCCGGTATATTCCACGGCGGTCTTCTCGTCATGTATCTTCTCGATCACCGGATATGGATAGACCACGCCGCTGCTGCCCTGGTACACCCTTTTCTCGAAGAACATGGGGTTTTTGTCCGGGTCCCCGGCCCGGTAGGTAGGGATAATGATCTGTTCCTGCCATACTTTTACCGTTGCGTCGCTCATGTAAGATATCTTTAGATGATTGTGGTAGTGTTTGATCAATGCCGGATCAGCGATCCTTCTATTTCTTCCAGCGTCTTACCCTTGGTCTCCCTGACGCGGCTTCTGACAAAAAGAAAGCCCAGCAGGCAGATGCCGGCATATAGATAAAAGGGGCCGAAAGCTCCCAGCTTCGCCGCCATTATGGGGAACGTAAAGGCCAGCACGAAATAGGCTGCCCAGAGCGAGACGATGGCCACCGAGGTAGCCTTCCCCCGAACGCCCGTGGGAAATATCTCCGAGATCAGCACCCAGGTCACCGGGGCCAGCGAAGTAGCATAGAGAGCGATAGCGGCCAGTACGCAGATCGAGACGATACCGGCGGCGGCGTGTCCCTGAAGACAGAGGGCCAGGGCGATATAGACGATGGCAAGACCTGCCGAGCCGATGAGCATGAGTGGTTTGCGGCCCAGCCTGTCTACCTGCCACATGGCCACCAATGTAAAGACAAAATTTACCGCCCCGATGGATATCGTCTCCAGCAGCTGGCGGTCGAGATCGGCGCCGATGGAACGGAAGATCGTCGAGGTATAATTAAAGACCACGTTGATGCCGCAGAATTGCTGAAAGACCGCGAGCGCGATGCCGATGATCACCGCGGGCCGGACGGCGCCGGAGAAGATATCCCTGAGCTTTACGATGCGATGATCTTTTAAAGAAGAGGCGATATCCTGTGTGGTCCGTTGGACAAAGGTTTCGTCGCCGATTTTCGAGAGCACCCGCAGCGCTTCCGCCTTACGACCTACCGTCATCAGCCATCTCGGACTTTCGGGCAACCAGATCACGCCTAAGAGGAAGAGCGTGGAAGGGATAACGCCCAGGCCGAACATCCAGCGCCAGGCGTCTGCGCCGTGGCCTGCCAGGAAATAATTCACGAGGTTGGTGATGAGGATGCCGAGGACGATGGTGAGCTGGTTGATGGCGACATTCCGGCCTCTGACCGCGGCGGGGGAGATCTCCGCAATATAGAGCGGGCTCAGCATCGAGGCCATGCCTACGCCGATGCCGGCGACTGTGCGGGTGGCAATGAATACCGGGAAGCTATGCGACAAGGCCATGCCCAGCGAGGAGCAGGCAAACACGAATGCGGCGATCATCAGCCCGATCTTTCTGCCATACCGGTCCGCCAGGCTGCCGGCCAACAGACAGCCGACCATGCATCCCAGCGCCAGCGATCCCGTGAGAAATCCCTCCCACCAGGCGGTAAGCGCGAATACGTTGCGCAGGAAGGGCAGGGCGCCGGAGATGACCGCGAAGTCGAATCCGAACAGATAGCCACCCAGCGCCGAAATAAACGAGATGCCGAGAATATAGCCGTTATGGAAAGCTGGTCGTTGTGTCATGTGCGAATTTTTACCGAAAATACTTCAGGATCTCTTCTGCGATCATCTGGTGCCCTTTCCTGTTCGGATGATTGGATTGGGCCATGTATTCATGGATATCCCCTTTTTGTGCTTCTACCTGTTTGAACCGGGAGTAGCTGTCGGCGAGTCCTATGCCATATTGTTTGGCCAGCTCGCGGATCTGGTTGGCAAAGAGTTCCAGCTCGTTGCCGGGTTGCAGGAGATTGACCGTTTCGTCGGCGGAGGGCGTCAGCAGGATCACTTTGATGTGGCGTTTCAGGGCGGCGCGGATCATCTTCTCCATGCAGGTGCGCGATCGCGCCAGCCCGATCTTCCGGTCGTTTAACGCATAATCGATGAACAGGACGTCCGGTTTGTGGGCGAGCACATCTTTTTTGAATCTTCGCGCTCCTTGTTCCGAGTTCTCGCCGCCGATGGCTGTGACGATGATGTTGATCACCGCATAAGGATACAGCTTTTTCAGCTCCTGGCCTACGAGATTCGGATAGGCTTCATAGGTGTGTACTTCCGGCGTCCGGCCGTATCCTGCGGGCACCGAATGGCCGTGAAAGACGAGGTTGATGGTGCGGTTGGCCGGCCATTTCTTTTGCAGCCCGAGCTTGATATCGTGGAGATAGGACGTGTCCTGTGCATGGGTCTTCGGTGGCAGCACAGCCAGCGACACCAACAGTATGACGATTAGTTTTTTCATGGTTTTTTGAATAGAGTGTCGATGGTCGTTTCCGTTAGCTTCGCGGCCGGCTGGAAGGCGTCGCCGGTGGCATATTTTTCCAGGCTATACAGCATCTGCACCGCTACGGGCCGATGGGAAAGGTCGCTGTGCAGGTCCATGGCCGAGACCAGCAGTCTTCCGTTGCCCACGCGAGCCTCCCACAGGAGCCCTATCTTTTGATTCGTGTTCCAGTCCGGTATCATCTGCACGAGCGGGCGGAACTCTGACGGCGTGCTGTCCAGCACCATGGGTTTCGAATGACGTACCAGGTCCCACCATTGCCAGTTCGTATGAAATTCCGTAGGGAAGGATGCCAGGGCCGGATGACCGGGATCGCAGAGAATGCCGAGCATGTTTGGCGGCATACCGGACCAGACCGTATTCCAGGAGATGCCGGAGAACACACCTTCCGCCGAAGATACGATACTTGATGTATCCGGTAGCAGCAGGACCCTGCCGCCGTGGCGTAAATATTCTTTGACGCGGTCGTTCCAATGGTTGGCGATCATGATGCCGGTGGTGTCGACAGTGGGTAAGGTCCGGGGGTAGACCCAGATCTCCCACTCGTTGTGGACATCGGAGCCGGACAACCGAAGATGGAGGGTCAGCCTGGTCGCTTGCCGGATGTCCGCCAGCGGAATGTGGATGTTTCCCAGCCGGATGGGGCTGCCTAGCGCGATCGTTTGTTTTTTTGTCTGGCCCCGGGCATAGGAGCGACCATCGGGGAAGTCGAGGCTCCATTGGATGATGGCGTTGCCGAGGGGGGCTTCGCCGAAATTAGCCATCTCGATATCGCCCGTGAACGCCTGGTCGCTGGTCCAGGTCATGGAGCCGGTGCGCAGCAGCAAGACGCGGGGAGACTCGAACTGCCGGAACTCCGCTCCGCTGGAATAGAATTTCGGCACCCAGAAATCGTCCACGACGCCTACGGGCGCGGTGCCCTGGCCCGGAAAATCGTTGAGCTGTAAGAGATGGTATCCACCCATGCCCGGTGTCCGCAGATAAGATTCGATCTCTTCCTTTTTTTGCAGGACCTGCCATCTGCCGGAGGCCAGAGTAAAAGATCTTGCCAGATCGGCCATGCCGTGCTGGATCAGTGATTCCCGGAACAGCTCATAGTTATACGGTTTCAGCACTCCCTTGTAGGAGGGGATCTGATCGAAGTCAGGATAGACGCACCATTGGCCGATCTCGTGGGTGATCATGGGGATGGAGAACTTCCGTACATAGTCAGAGTAGTCATACCGGGTGTCTAGGGGAACCGCGTTGAAACGGCCTTTGAGACCTTCTTTCCAGTGTTGGGGACGGGCGCCGTAGAAATCGTTATACTGATTGCCGGGCACCACGGGATAGCCCGAGCTGCCGGTATACAAATGACGGGCATCTTTTTTCCAGCTGTCGACAAGACCGGACAGGAAGCTATCGACCCGGGGGCCTACCAGCTCATTGCCTTCGCAGAACATCGTAAATGAGGGATGGTTGCCATAGGTGGTCAGGATGCGGCTGGCCTCTTCCGTGAGGTAGCGGTTGACGGCGGTGTCCTTGCCGATGGTGAACCGCCAGTCCGTATTTTCCACCTGCAGATACATGCCGGCTTTGTCGGCTGCCGCGAATGCCGCTTCCGGCGGGCACCAGGAATGAAAACGCATGCAATTGAGGCCATAGTCTTTGCAGACCGAGAAGATATGCCGCCAGGCCGCTTCGTCCATGTCCGGATAGCCGGTGAGCGGGAATTCCGCGGAGTTCACGGTACCCCGGATAAAGGTAGGCCGGCCGTTGATGGTGAAATGCGTGCCGCGGGTGGCGATCTCGCGCATGCCAAATTGCGTTTCGCTTGAGTCGCGGTCGTTTGGTCCGGCGGCCAGGTTAGCCCGGAGGATGTAGAGGTAGGGATGAAATTCGTCCCAGGTCTTTAGATCAGCTCCGAGCGGGAGGAAACCCGAGACCCCGATGTTTTGGCCGGCGCCCGAAAATGGGACGTCGACGGGGGCGATCTCAGGATGATCTTTGACGGTGAGATGCAGGGTTCCCCGGATGGATGTTCCCGGGGCGTTGGCCACGGTGATGTGGAAAGTCGCTCCATGCCGTGCAAGATCGGGGTAGACCTGGATCTCATTGATATGAACCCGGTCGAACGCCTGGAGCTCGATGCGGCCGATGATGCCGTTCCAGTTAGTCTGCGTCTCCGCGCTGGCGGCATGACTATATTCGATGTTATAGATCATGTTGTTATCCACGCGGATGCGGATCGCATTCTTTTTGCCCGGTTCGATCCACGGCGTTATATCGTAGACATGCGGCACCGAAAGACTTTGTCTTTTGCCGACGGGGTGGTCGTTGATCCATACGGCCGTTTCCCAATGCGCCCTTTCAAGAAAGAGCCGGATCGTTTTCCCTTGCCAGCTTTCCGGGATGGATATCTCCCGCTCGTACCAGGCGGGTCCTTTGTATTCGAAGAGACGCGTCAGCCGGAGCGAGGTCATGCCCTGGGTACGGTATCCTTTGGCATTGTCATCCGTGGAGCCGGGCAGCGTGACTTCGTCGGCCATCCGGGGCAGCAGCTGTACGCCATTGCTGCTGACGCCTGTGAGGAAAGGGTCCAGCTGGAATTTCCAGATGCCGGCGAGGGAGAGGGTACGGGGTTGGGCCGCGACCTGCGTCGTCATCCCCGCGATTAGCAAAAGAACAAAAGAACGGAAGCGCATTTTCATTGATAAGTGCCGGTTAAAGTTACGATCGAGCGCGAGCCGATGACGATATTGCCGGCGGCCGTTGTCGAGTGCTGCAGACTATGCTGGCTATCGGTGGTGTACACATTCAGCTTAGCAGCGGCGGGTCCGCTCACGCCGGTGAGCTTCAGCGTTTCCTGTTGTGTCGAATAGTTGACGATCACGATCACGAGCGTCTTCGCCGCATCGTCCTTATAAGCCGACACCATCACCGATCCCGCGGCGGCGGCGGGGGTTCCGATGCCCTCGATGGAGGCGGCTACCCGCTTCATCCCCGGACGGACAAAGCGCGAGTAGTTACCCAGCGACCATAATTGTTTCGAGTCCGTGACGATGCCGTCCTGTTTGCAATTGTCGGGGTTGATGCTGCCCGAGGGGTCATTAATATATACCAGCCCGTCGCTATAATTATAAGGACTAACGGCGAGCCACCATTGCCAGGTGGTGACATTGGCGATTGTCAGGTCGTGATGGATCGTCTTGGCGACATACAGCCCGTAGTTGATATCGGTGGTCCGGGGCGACCCGTTCAGCAGGTTGCAGATATTTCCGAGGATACCGAATTCCGTCTGCCAGGTTTCGAGGGACGCGTCGACCTGCCGTACCTTACTTGCCACCTGCTGGCGGATGCCGATGATGGTGCTGTCGGGGCAGGTGGTGTAATAGCTATGCGATGAGATCGCGTGTTCCGTATTGGGCAGGTTGCCGATGTAGTTCGGGGATGAGGATGACCAGAACTGGTTGATCTGATCGCCTCTTCCGTCCGTATTCCGGCCATAGAGAAAGTCCCATTGTCCTGCTTCGCCGACGACCGTTTTGGTTGTTGCGCCCAGGGCCGATAGTTTACCCGAGAGGTCCCTTACCAGGTCGGCGATCTCGGCGTTCTGCGCCTGGCTTCCTTCCTGGCTGGCGCCGGATGTCGAGCCCCAGGTCCATTGCGGTTCGTTTACCGGGCTGAGATAATCGAATTGCAGGTGCTGGGCAGTCTGCGCCAGGAAGGCGGCGAAATCCGGCAGCCGGCCATCCGCGATGTTGAGACTTGTCGTATTGGTGGCGTTATAGGCCTTGCCGTTCTTTGTCATGGACACGGGCGGAGAGAGAGCAAAACCGAGGCTGTATTTCACCCCGCGCTGGCGGGCCGCGTTGAGGAACCACTGTTGTCCGGCCTGTTTATTCCAGTTGTATGTGCCATCCGCGTTGAGAAAGCACTCCTCTCTGCGCCAGTCCGTGGCGATGCCGCTGGTGTCGCCCTGTTCGAAGCTGCCGGCGCCGATATTGAACCGCCATAAAGAGAGACCGATGCCTTTGGGCGTTCCGTCGGAGGTCGTATCCATGCTGAACAGCAGGTCCGCGATCTTATTCTTTTTCGTTTCGTCGGCCCATTTCCCGATGAACTTGCAGGTCCAGCCGTCGGAGGCGCCGAAGCTGTGGATCGTCTGTGAGACATTATTCAGGTCGATGGTCAGGCTGGTCGGCGTCACCGTACTGTTACACGTGTCGACGCCGTTGAAGATGCAGCTGTTACCGCCGCCCGATGGGGCTGCCGGCGCAGATTTTTTACATTCACCCGTCAGGAAGATCACCGGGACGGCGAGGATGGCAAAGAGTAGGTAGCGCATAGGTTTCATTGTTAGTAACCGGGATTTTGCTTGACCACCCCATCGGAAGCAACGATCTCGCTAGTAGGGATAGGCCACAGGAGATGGATGGCAGGATTGAAATTAGCCCCTTTGCTCTGGGTCTCTATCTTATTGTGCGTCTCGAAGATGTCGGTGCTGGTTTGCGTATTGTATTTGACAAAGCTGCCGTTGGGGCCGAGCACGTCTTCGATCACCGGGTTGCCCGCCTGGTCTTTCCAGCGGCGAAGATCATAGAGCCGGTCCCCTTCGAAGGCCAACTCGAGCCGTCTTTCCGTGCGGACCGCGTTGATGAGATCCCACCCGGTGAGCGTCATATCCGTGGTTAGTCCTACGCGGCTGCGCACTTTCTGTAAAGAGGCCAATGCATCGGCCGTTTTATTCTGCATGGCGCAGGCTTCCGCATGGATCAGCAGCACGTCGGCGAACCGTAAGATGATATCGTCGCGCGAATACAGGTTGTTGGCTGGGCGTTGCGATTTAGGGACGTACCATTTCCGGCAGAACCGGCCGGATTTCGACTGCGTGGCCGGATAGCCGCCGCCGTTAAAGCTCAGGTTATTCGGATCGCCGGCGACGGGTTTTCCCTGCCGGTTGATCGTCCATACCATACGGATGCTATCGCCTGCTTTGATATAGGCATTTTCGAGATCGCTGGTCGGGCCGTAATAGCCCCATCCGCCGTCGGCTACCGCATTCACCATATAGAGCGGGCTGGAAGGCAGGGCCGGGTTTTGCGAAGAAGCGTTCTGGACCTCAAAGATAGATTCCTGACCATTCTTATAACTATAATCCCAGAGAGTGCTGAAGTTGGGTTCCAGCTGATAGTCGCCCGAGTTGATCACCTGCAGGGCC
>DASZOW010000178.1:0-14973 GCA_035550615.1 Puia sp. | reverse complement strand
ATGGATCACCGGGAGATTATTCCAGGAATAATCCTGTGCAAAACCAGTAACAGAAGCAAACACCAAAAAACAAAGAATCCATAAGGACCGCATAAAATATCAATTTAGTTGTAAAGGTAATACCCTCCAGCCATCAAACACGGCCCTCAACGTCACACCCGCAGCCTCCGAAGCCGAAAGCTGCCTCGACCACGGCGCCCGCGAAGCCACATTCGCCCCCGGCCCATAGTCCTCGTACTCCGCATACCGCGCGGTCTTATAATTATCCGTCTTATTCCAGTTCGACCACCCCGCCGCCATGATATGCGACCCCAGCCGGCAATGCATATAGATCACATCCGCATAAGGCCGCCATGGCCGCCCAAGCGAAACCCGGTCTAGCCCCGGATCACCCGTCAGCGTACAGCTGTCGAAAACAAACCCGAATGCATGATCCCGTGGGGTCGAAGCCGCCGTCACATGCGAGTTCTTCTTACTATGGATCAGGCAATGTTCGAACCACGCCGTGGCCGAACCAAAGATAAAATCAGTTGTCCCCTCGATATAACAATCCTTGTAATATTGCCGGCTCTTATCGCTGTTCAAAAAAAGAATGTCCTGGTTGCCGACAATGCGACAGCGGAAGACCACCAGCTTGTCCCCCCGCGCCTCGAGCCCCACCGCCTGTCCGGCCGTAAAACCCGCGTCATTGCGGATGCAAAGGGCCCGCAACACTACCCCATCCGCATCCACCCGAAGACTATAGCTGTTGCGTGTATTGACGCTGTCCCCATTCAGACCCACCATCCCCGGGTGATCGCTATACGTAAGTACCGTCGAAGCCGAATCGTCGCCGATGATCAGCACAGAATCCTTCCCAGCATCCAGGTGCAGCTTCTCATGATACACGCCCGGCCGGATAAATACCGTCGACCCCGGAGAACAGCCGTCGAATGCCGCCTGCACCGTCCGGTAATCCCCCGAACCGTCGGCCGCCACCACCACCGCGCGCCGCCCCGACCATTTCTTATACCAAGCCGGATAGGCGTCGATCACCTGTTGCGGTGAATACGTATACCAGCCATAACCGTCGCGCCGTTCCCGCAATACCTCCGCCAGCGAATAAACAACCTTGCTGTCCCGGTTGCAAAATAGCGGCCGGTGCGTCCCCAGCTCATAATACCGCGTCCAGATCGGCGGCGCGGAAGGATCCATCACCACCACCCGGTCCGAAGTACTCACCCGGAACGGCGTGACCATCCGCTCGGCCGGGATCCTGTCGACGCGTGTATGATAAATACGCGATGCCTTGAACCAGTCGACCGCAGCCTCGATCGCCCGCACCACCCGCGCATCCGGCTTATCGATGCTCATCAGGAAAAGCACCAGGTCGGCGCTCTCTTTATTACAAATGGAAGGCGGCTCGAACGCCCGCGCCCACGCCGGCTGCATCGTCACCTCGTCATATTGTTGGCACCATGCCGTCGGGCCGTGTCCGTCATCTATCTGCAGCTTCAGGATACAATCCAGTCCCCGCCCGTATGCCGCCACTAGCCGCCGCCTGAGCTTATCGTCAACAAGATCGTATTGCGGCTCGCGGTCGATCACCGCTTTCAGCAGCTGCATGATCCCGAGATACGCCCCGTCGTTAAAAGTAATATGCCGGCTATATCCCTTTTCCAGCGGATAGTATTGCGGCCACCCGCCACTCTTGTACTGCGCCTTCAGGATAAATTCAAATCCCCGTATCGCCGCCTGCTTATAACGGTCATCCATAAGTGCCGACCACGCCGTCGCCAGCGCTGCGATCTGGTTATAGGTAGTCCCGTTGTCGAAGGTCGTATTGGTCGCCTCCCTCGCAGCCGCCACACTGTCCTTCTGCGCGGCCGTCAAAACCGCAAACACATCATAGTTCTTCGGCCAGCCTCCATTGCTTTTCTGGAAAAGCAGGATATTGTCGGCTATCGCTGCAATGTCCGTCGGCCGATACCGCGGGTGGCCCGGAAGCGCATTGACGATATTCTCCTTATTGAAGATCGCATACCAATGCCCGCTCTGATCGGCAAAGGGGCCCGGGTCTATACGCGCCGTCTGCGCCACCGCGCCCAAAGGTCCAACGGCCGCAAACGCCATCAACGCTACAAATGCCGCCCAAAAGCCCTCCAAACGCGCCTCAAAAATGCCAACCCCGCGCGCCGCAACAAATCTTATATGCTGGAAAAAGGTCTTCATTTCGCTTTCATTGTACCCACAACAATATGGTCCGCAAGCCCCAGGTGTAACGCCCGGATATCCGCCAGCACGATCTCCGCCATCTTCCGCGCACCCAGCTCGTTGAAATGCGTATCGTCTTGCCGGCCCTGCGGATAGTTCGGATGTTCGCCCGGTGTAAGATAGTCGTACAAAAATTTCGAATTCTCAGGCCCCAGCTGCTGTAGCAACGCCTGGCTCTCCTTGTCGAGCTCGATCAGCGGCACATGCTCGGCGCCGGCTACCTTCCGGACGATGGCCGCATACACCGCATGCGTCTCCACGATGTTACCCGAGGCGTCGAATTTCCGGCGCGCCACTGGCGTGATCAGCACCGGGTTTGCCCCTTTGCTCCGTACGTCGTGCACAAACCGGATCAGGTTGGCTTCAAACTGGTCCTGCGGGGTATAGCTGCCCTTGGTAGGCACCTCGTCGTTGTGGCCAAACTGGATAAAGACCCAATCCCCGGCTTTCATCGCACCGAAAGCCGCATCCCATCTGCCTTCGGAAATAAAAGACTTTGTACTGCGCCCGTTCTTAGCCCGGTTGTCCACGACCACGGAAGAATCGAAAAAATGCTCAAAAGGCATACCCCAGCCAGTCTCAGGGTACGCCTTGATCTCTTTATCCGCCATCGTCGAGTCGCCGATCAGCCAAACCGTTATCTTTTTCTCGGGTGGGATAAACGCCGCCAGAAAAAGCGCGGCGAACACCATTATATTCTTTTTTATCATAGTCATCTGTTAGTTCAGCCGCTAGTACCCATAATCCTGCGTCAGATTATAATCCGCCGCGATCGCCGACTGCGGTATCGGCAACAGCTCGCTGTGATTCGGTACGAAATCGACTGCAAACCCATTGGAAGATCCCGAAGACGACAACACCTTCGAGATTGCCGAGCTCACCCAGGTCACCTTCTTAAAAGGACCCGAAGGCGTCACTGCAGGCGCATACAAGGAAGTCCCCCAGATAACTCCCGTACCGATGGTCGAATTCACCGAATCATAATACTCCGATGTCGGCAGCTTACTGAAGTTCCAGCTATTGCTGGCATAGCCGCCCGTAAAAGTACCGGTTCTCGCCGCCAGGTTGGTCAGATTCGTCTTCGCATCGGCAAGCCGCGTCGACAGCAGGTTCCAGCGGATCAGGTCATACTTGCGGATCCCCTCGCCGCCGAACTCCAGCGAACGCTCGCGTACGATGGCATTGAAGAATCCCGCATAATCCGTCGGCGTCGTCCCGATCAGCGAAGCATTCCCGCCAAATCCTCTCGTCCTCACCTCGTTAAAGGCGGCGATATCGGCGGAATTGGGGCCGTGATTGATCTCGTTATCGGCTTCGGCATACATCAACAGCACATCCGAAAACCGGATGATCGGCCAGTCCACCCCGTAATACTGCGCCGTCGACGTCATCACGGATGGGTTGGTGATCCAGTCGCGCCGGAACTTCGCCTCGACGATCGTGGTGATCGGATGCCCCGTCAGCGTATTGAGATCCTTGTTCACTTCGTAGGCAGCGCAGGTCACATCGCGCCGCGTATCCGTACTATCGAAGAGATAAAAGTACGTAGGCAGCACCCCGATGGCCGCATTGCCGCTAAGACTGGCGGCCACTTTGACGCCGTCGTAATATCCCAGTTTGCTGTCGTTGGTGCCCTGGCCGCCGCTCATCCCCACCTCGAACATGATCTCGCCATATTTCGTATCGATGGTATGCGCGTCCGGGCCGTTCTTGAAGACCGCCTGGAAACTGGGGTTCAGCGTATGTTCATCGCGCCGGGCAAGCAGATCGGAACATTCCTGCAACGCGATCTTATAGTAGTCGAGATAATCCGCCGGCCGGGCCATCGTCTGGCCATAGATACTGCTCGAACGACGCAGCGAATAACCCCCGCGATAAAGCGCTATCCGCGCCCGCAGCGCCTTGACGGCCCCCAGCGTGATCCGCTCGTCGATCCCGTCGCCAAGCGCCCCCACATCCGTACGCCAGGGTACAAGCGCCTCCGCCTGCTTCAGATCGTCCAGCAGGTGGTTGTAGATCGTATCCCTGTCCGTCTTGGCAAGAAACACATCCTTCATTTGAGCGGAAGGCAGCCATTGCGCCGGGACATCGCCCCAGTTGCGCACGATCTCGAGATAGTATTGCGCCCGTAGCGTCAGCGCCTCGCCATACAGCCGTTGCAGCTCGCCCTTCTGTTGCGCCGATCCTGAAGTATACAACGCCATCTTCGGGATATTATATATGCAGATATTGCTCCGTTCGATCCCCTCGTACATCTGCAGCCATGGCTTATACAGCTGCCCATTTCCCGAGTTGGCATTGTAGTGTGCAATATCCCCGCGATCATTGTCCCCCAGTTGGTGCATACCGATCATCTCGTCGTTGTCGTATGGGAAATACATGCTGATGCGGATGCCGTAGCCGTTGTCTCCCTCGAGATCCTGGTACGCAGCCAGCACCGCTTTTTGCGCATTCGGCACGTCGCTGAACACAAAGGCCGTGTTGAAGGAAGATACCGGCTCGGGGTCCAGGTACTTTTTACAGGAAACCACCCCTGACACCAGGCCACCACAGATAATGGCCCAGTAAAGAAGATTTATCGATTTTATGCGTTGCATATGCGAATATTTTTATATTAAAACGTCAAATTTATTCCGGCCAGGTAGCTTCTGCTGCGCGGGTACGCCGAATAATCCACCCCCGGCGTCACCGGGTTGCTGTTACGGACGTTCACCTCCGGATCGTAACCCGAATAGCCCGTGATAACGGCCACGTTGTTGACCGTAGCATAGACCCGCAGTCTCGCCACATGCAGATGTCTCACCAGCGAGGTCGGCAGCGTATAGCCGACGGTGATATTGTTGATCCGGATAAAGGACGCATCCTCCACGGCCCATGAATTCGGAGCAAAGGTCGTTGAGCTCGAACCAACCAGCGGTATCCATAGCTTAGCGCCTTTGTTCAGCGCCGCCAGGCTGTCTGGGGAGGCGCCCACCACCTGTCCGGATACCACCGACTCATACGCATTTCCGTTCTGGTCCACCGTATGCCAGCGGTTCTTCATGATACCCAACAGCGTGGCGCCCGGCGTATAGCCGCTCGAGAATTCCAGCTTGTTGTAGTTGTAGACCTTGTTGCCGTACTGGAAGTTGATGAACACGGTGGCGTCGAAACCCTTCCAGGAAAAAGTCTGGTTGAGGCCGCCGAAGAATTTCGGCTGTGCGTTCCCGATGATGCGTTGATCCGTATTCGCATTGATGACGCTGTCCCCCGAGATCGATTTGTACTTCATGCTGCCCGGCATGGGCGTGCCGGCCGTAACATTCCCATTGTTGGGTTCGCCGGCCTTGAGCGTATAAACGCGCGTTGCGTTGTTGTAGACAAAATCGCTCAGTTGGTAGAATCCGTCGCTCACATAGCCGTACATCGCGCCGACGGGCTGGCCTTTCTTGACGATATAGTCGGGCAGGTTGCTGGATCCGGCCCAACCCGAGTTTGCAAAATAGAAGGTCTGATCCTTACCCAGGCTCTGGATCGTATTCCTGTTCCAGGAGATATTGAAATTTGCCGACCAGTTGAAGTCGCGGCGGTGCATCACCGTGCCGCCCAGTTGCAGTTCGATCCCTTTGTTTTCCGTGGCGCCTACATTTTGCTGCTGGCTCGCATATCCGGTGGTCGTAGGCACAGGGGCGGCCACCAGCAGGTGGTTGGTCGTATTTCTATATACGTCCACCGAGATATTCAGCCGGTTGTTGAAGACCGTCGCGTCCAGGCCGATATCGCGGGATGTCGTGGACTCCCATTCCAGGTCCGGGTTCGAGAGCACGCTGGAACCGTAGGCCGTG
Organism: Puia sp.; assembly: GCA_035550615.1. Taxonomy (GTDB): domain Bacteria; phylum Bacteroidota; class Bacteroidia; order Chitinophagales; family Chitinophagaceae; genus Puia. Next base: position 8,896 of record DASZOW010000178.1, on the reverse strand, counting down.
GTCAGGTTCTGGTTCAACGCATATTGGCTCGTCGTCACAAAGCTGGTGAGGTACTGGAACGGCGCAATACGGTTGTTGCCCGCCAGACCATACGCCCCACGCAATTTCAGATCGGTGACCCAGGTCACGTTCGACATGAAACCTTCCTGCGAAACGCGCCATGCCGCAGACACCGACGGAAAATAACCCCAGTGATGCTCCGGCGCAAACGCTCCTCCTGACCCGTCCGCACGGATAGAAGCGGCTATGAGATATTTATCGTCGTAAGCATAAGTGGCCCGGCTGAAGAATGACAACATCCGGGTCGGCACGACGCGGGTTACCGGTTTGGGTTCGGGTGAGGAAGTGTTGAGCGCCGATCCCAGGTTCATATTAGCCAGCGCTTCCTGCGCCGTGGTGCCTAAGGGGAAATAGTTCGTCTGGACCAGGTTGATATTCGAATCCGTCTTATAGATCTCTTCACCGGCGATCACCGTAAGCTTGTTGTGCTCATGGAACCTGCCCGTTCCCGACGCATTCGAATATGTCAACACGTTGGAATTGTCGATCACCGTTGCCAGCGTCGTCTGGATGGAAGCCATGGGAAGGCCGCCTCCGCTGATCTTGGATGTGCTGGTTAAGGTATCATTGAAGATATTCTGTGTACGCGTATTGTAGTCCCATCCAAAGGTGCTGCGTAAACTCAGCCACTTGGTAAATTTATATTCTGCAAAACCGCTCAGGTCGATCACGTTCTGAACGTTGTGGCGATATTGCGCCTGGTTCAGCAGCACCGGGTTCACAAGGCTGAGGCTGTTTGCATTGGTAGCGTCCGTGTAGGCCTCGTCGAGACTGGCCGCCGTTTGACCCGCAGCCAGGAAAGGCCGGTACCGCATCACATTCCGCAAAAAATTCAACGACGAGGAGCCCGGGTTCGAAGTGCCCGCCCCATCGACCGTCGTATTGTTGTAACGCACATTCAGCCCGACCTTCAGGTTCGTCGCCGCCTGTTGATCAAAACGGAAATTGAGCAGCTTGCGATGGAAGTCCGAGAGCAGCATGACACCCTGCTGGTCCTGGTCGGTAGCGCTCAGATAATATTGCGTCTTGTCGTTGCCGCCGGCTACATTGATGTTGTGGTTATCCATAAAGGCCGTGCGGCCGATGACCTTTTTCTGCCAGTCGTATGCGGGAACATTTTTATAATTCTGCACCGTTTGCCAGTTGTAGCCGCCATAAGGAGAGATGCCGCTGGTATCGCCCGTTTGTTGCGCCCTTTCGTACTGGTAGTACATATAATCGTACGGGTCCTGGACCGGAAGCTCCTTTTCGAGCGTGGCCGCGCCGACATAACCCGTATAGGTGATCGTCGTCTTTCCCCCGGTGTTATGGCCGCCCTTGGTGGTGATGATCACCACGCCGTTGGAGCCACGCGCCCCATAGATGGAAGTGGCCGCCGCATCTTTCAGCACGTCGATGGATTCGATGTCCTGCAGCGCGATAAACTGCAAGGCGTTGTCCAGTTGCACCCCGTCGACAATATATAGCGGCGCATTGTTTTGCGTGATCGAGCCGCCGCCTCTGACCCTGATCTGAACCTGCGCATCCGGTGCGCCTTCCGAGCCCGTCACCTGTACGCCGGCCAGCCGGCCCGCCAGCGCCTCTTCGGCAGAGTTGATCGGGATGTCTTTTACGTCCTTGCTGCTGATCGATGACACCGAGGCCATGACATCCCGCCGTTTGACCGTCTGGTAGCCGATCACCACCACGTCTTCCAGCGAAGAGGCGACGCGCTTGAGATGCACCGTGAAGCCGGCCGTACTTCCGCTGACTTCCTCGGTGGCCGTCTCATACCCGGTATGTGAGACCGTAATCGAATGTTTCTTTCCGTCTGCTGGAATCGAGATAGTAAACTTCCCATCGCTGCCCGATGTCGTACCCCGGGAGGTACCTTTCAGGACAACGGTGGCATCGGCAAGGCCTGTTCTCGCGCTGTCGTCGATCACGCGGCCATGGATGGGAGTGAGAGTTTGGGCATGTACGCCAAAATGGATCGTAAGCGCCAGGAAAACGATAATTGGGGTTCGCTTCATATGGCAGTTTAGTTTTTATGTATGCAATCGGCCCCAAGTCTACCGAGAAGTTTTTGAATAACAGGGAGTAGTGCCGATGTTTATTTACGCAATCGTTCCCGGGATCGTATGCATCTCGTCCCCTGCTCACCCGTTCCACATCCCAACCTCCGGTCCCTGCTCGCCCACCCCACATCGTCACCGCCAACTCCCTACCCACAACTTCCCGCGCCCTCAATATCCGATCATCTCGCCCTCTGCTCACCAAACTTCCTGCGCCCTCAACATCCGATCATCCCTACCCTCTGCTCACCAAGCTTCCCGCCTCCTTAACATCCGATCCCCCTGCCGCCGGAAAAAATTCCCCCGGCAAAACATTTGCATATCCCCCGAAGATGCCTTCCAACTTTTATTGCGGCACAAGCGGCCTCGTACTACCGGTACCGAACAAACAGGCTTTTCCCGAAGCCTATCGCGCCGGATCGCGCTTGACCTATTACGCCAGCCTCTTTAACAGTCTCGAAGTCAACAGTTGCTTCTATAAGATACCCAAACCCGCCACCTTCGCACGATGGACACAGGAAACCCCACCCGGCTTCCGTTTCACCATAAAGTTATGGAAGGGCATCACCCACGTGCCATCACTCGACTTCTCCGCCGCAGATCTCGACCGCTTCATGCAAACCGCCGCAGCCATCGGTCCAAAAAAAGGCTGCCTTCTTATCCAATTGCCCCCCGGCGCCAAAGCCGACACGTCCCCACAACTGCAACGTCTCCTCGAAAAAATCAACCAAACCCTTAACCCGCCCCTCGATCATCCTGCTATCTCCGGGCGATCTCCCCGCGCCGAACAACCTTCCATCTCCACCGGGCGATCTCCCCGCGCCGATCATGCCGCTGTCGCCGGGCAACTACCCCGCGCCGAACACCCCCCGATCCCCTCCGATCACCCCTGGCGTCTCGCCGTCGAATTCCGCGACCGAAGCTGGTACACCGACTCCACCGACAATTTGCTGAAACGATTCAATGCCACCCGCGTGCTGCAGGACATCCCGCGCTCATTCAACTGGCAACCGATGCCGGAAACAGCCACGATTTACCTGCGCTATCACGGCCCGGCCGGAGATTATAAAGGCACTTATTCGGAAGAAAGACTGATCCACGACGCGGATCAAATTAAAGAATGGCTATCCCACGGAAAAGAAGTATATGTGTATTTTAATAATACGATCGGCGATGCATTGCCGAACGCCCGGTTTTTGATAGATCACGTCCAACCGCGCTATGAATGTCAACCGCCGACTAACTGAGCGCGGCTCAACACCTCACCCATAGATCGACCCCTGCCGCAGCCGAAGCGAAGCCCCCTCGCGCCCGGCAAAATGACCCCTCACCTCTGCGAGCATAGAAAGCGCGATCTCCTCCGGTGTCGCCGCGCCGATATCGAGACCCGCAGGAGCATAGATCCGCCGAAGCTCATCCTCGCCAAGTCGCCGCCCCGCCTTAGCAAGCTCCTCGAAGATGCGAACAGCTCGTTTACGCGGACCCAACAACCCGATATAAGAAGCGGAAGAATCGAGAACCCGTTGCAGATTTTCCATGTCGGTACGATAATCGTGCGACATCAGCAGTACCGCAGTGTAGACGTCGATCCGCGGCGCCGGGCCTTTCTTATTGTCGAGCACCGTCGTCGCAGCAGCCACAAGTGTCTTATCCACCCGGGCCGTGTTCAAAACCACCGTGGAATCCCAGCCAAGCTCCCTCGCCTGGTTCAGCAAGGTGCGGATATCATAATTGCCGCCGTATCCCACGATGTGGATCGCAGGCAGTAAGACCTCGATAAAAACCCGCGTCTCGCCATAGGCCACGCTGCGCGATGCCCGCTCGCTTAATGCCTGGTGAATATCGGTCAGGATGCCGTCCGTCAGCTCGCCGGCTAAACAGCCCTGCCGGAAAGAAACATCGTCGCGGTACAAACAAGTCTTTCCCATCCATCCCGCCACCGGGCTCGACGTCACCGTCACCACGACCACCGGCTCGCGGCTATCCGTCAGACCGGAAAGTATCCGCAGCGGACATTCCTCATCATCCGGCCGCAGCGGCGTGAACAGCACATCCACTACGCCCTGGCATCCCAGCCCTACCCCGATCTGGTAGTCATCATCCTGTGTCGTATCATAGGTGATCACCGACGGCCGGCCCAAAGCGATCCCTTTTTGCGCCCGCCGAAGCGCGTCCCCTTCGAGACACCCCCCGCTGATACCGCCAAGATAGGTCCCATCTTCCAGCACCAGCATCCGGGCGCCCGCCCGCCGGTAAGAAGAGCCCTCGACCCGCACTACGGTCACCAGGGCCGCACTGGTCTCATGCAGATCTATGGTCTTCCAGGCATCGACGATCGTTCGAATCTCCTTCATAAGGCTAATATAACCTATTTCCAATCACCCGGCATTCAAGGCTAGTGATACCTTTCTCTACTTCCAATTACCCCCATTCACGGCTAGTGATACCTTCCTCTATTTCCAATCGCCCTGCATTCTCGGCTGGTGATACCTTCCTCTATTTCCAATTCCCGAGCATTCGCCGCAGGACGATGATCTCCCCCGTATGATAGCTCGTGTGATCTATGATAAGAAGCGCCTCCCGGAAAAGTTGCTGCCCATCTCCGTGCGGCAGCGGCGTATAGATGCTCTCGCCAGCCTGGTGCAACAGCTCGATAAATGCCTTCCGGTCGGCCAACATCCGGTCCACGGATTTTTTGAAGTCGCCCTTATGCGCAGGAGCCTTTTGTTTAGGCCAGTAGTCGTCGGGCCAGGCCAGCGCCTTGTACTGTGGATTGCGGCAGAATTCAAGAATATCCTCCTGCGTGATGCGGATGTGTTCGATCAGTTGCCAAAGACTATAAGGCAATCCATCCGGAACCTCCCCTAGCAGCTCATGGGGAATTCCGGAAACGGCATCCTCAAAGGAGGCATGCGCATTCCCTTTTTTAATAGCTTCCTCCAGCTCACGGATAATAAGATCTATGGATTTCATCTTTCTGACAAAATAGGCAAAATTAATACCTGCCGCCCTGCAATATCATATCTTCCACCGGGCAGAAGCACCGGATTCAGCGACTCCCCTCTTCCGACACAGCAGACCGATCCTGTTGATTCTGAAGAAAAACAGTCCGGACCGGGTAAGCAAAATGAATGCCTTCTTTTTCAAATCGTTCCATGATGGCAAGATTGATGGCCTGCTGAATGTCCATATAGATATTGTAGTCCGCACTCAGCACATAATAAACGACTTCGAAATCAAGACTCGATTCCCCGAACTTTAGGAAATGAGCCCTGTCGAAACGGGTCTGGTCCCGGGAAGTGATTATGCCCTTTATCCATCCGGGGATCTCTTTGACCTTTTCAATCGGCGTCTCCAACCTGGTGCCAAAGGAAAAGACGACCCGGCGCAAGTCCATCCGCTTATAATTATGTACCCATGAACCGGTAAGCTTGCTATTGCTGCAGATAAGCTGCTCGCCGCTAAGCGTTCGAATACGTGTCGTCTTGATGCCGATGTATTCGACGGAGCCCATCTTGTCTTCGACGATGATGAAATCCCCGATCTCAAAGGGTTTGTCGAAAAAGATGACGAAATAGCTGAATAGATCCCCGAGGATCGCCTGCGCAGCCAGGGCGATCGCAATGCCGCCGACGCCGAGACCCGTGACGATGGTAGTAATGTTGTAGCCAAAATTCTCGATGATAAAAACAATACCGAGAATCCAGATGAGGATGTTGAAGATGATCAGGATGCCCCTTCCCTGTTTTTCCCTTGTCTCGCCCGGTTGCCGAAGCATATACCGCCGGAACGAAAAACCTACCATGGAGGTGATGAGCCGGAGGATGGCCCATGTGATCACCACCATCGCCGCATCGTCGATGATCCGGTCTGTCCTTGCATTCGTTCGGAGAAATTGAATACCCGCATAAATAGAAAGCAGGTAGGCCAGCGGAACACCCGTCTTTTGCAGGATGGTCACCAGCAGATCGTCGAAATTCGATGTCGTCCGAACCGCCATCGCCCTTATCTTTTTAAGAACGACATTTTTGAACAACCTGATCACCGCAAAAAGGATCAGCACACATCCTACCGCCATCAACCAGTTCTTGACCGTATTGCCTAAAAATACATAATTGAGAAAATCATCCATAGGTCACTGTGTTTTGAGTGAAAAAATAAAGCAAGAGGAGTACCACAAAATTACCGAACCATGCGGTGTGAGCAATCGTAAAACATTAGAACTCCGTTAAAAACCCTTGGCGTAGAATTTATTGCGTTATGGGTACAAGTCTCCACAACAGTTAGTTGCCGTTGGACCGCAGGACCTGCTACTGTCTCCCTGGTGACCGAAGAACCCGTTTTCATCCGGACGGTGCAAAACTCAGCGCTGAACCCCGTCCCGCTGGCATAATAAATGAAGATATCAAAAAAAACATCGTATGAAAAAACATAGCCTGACAAAACCCAAAGACGTGCAGGAAGGCAAACCCAGCCGCGCAACCTTCCATCATGGATCCACGACACAGGCCGGCTCAAATTACGGCCAGGGCTCCAACGATCTGAAAAAACAATCCATCCAACAAGGTAGCGAGACGAATGCCGGATCAAACTATGACAACGAAAAAGGCTGGAACAACGAGATGCTCCGCCGCTCGGACGCAAAACAAAGCCGCAAGGCAGCCAAAGAAAAAGTAGCCCGGGAAAAAAAGAAATAACATGAGCCGTTAGATCATATTTTCCGTCCAATCCCATCCATCGATCCCATCTCCAAACCTGCCCACCAACTCTTCGTATTGTATAGTAAAAGGAAACAACTTATCCTTAACTATAAATATTTATAGTTAAATTTGACCTGATATGACACCAAAAAATTTCAAATCGGGCAAGTCTTGGGAAACGTACCCCCAATGCCAAAATGCTGCTTAACTATCTTTATAGCAAGCCGGTGATCACGGCAGCCGATGTCGTAGAAAGCCTAAAGGTAACTAAGCCGACTGCCAATACCTTAGTCAAGGATTTTACGACACTCGGCATACTGAATGAACAGACCGGATTCAGGAGAAACCGGGTCTTCATATTCACCGAATATCTGTCCTTATTCAACCGCTAACCTCACCGCCCACACGCAAAAACAAACGCCTGCCACGGCTTCAACCGCAATCCCCCACGCGTCCACTGGACCACCGGATAATTATTGATCAACACATCCCCCGCCGAAGGCGGCGAAAGCAATCCATCGAACCCCTGCTCCGAATCGGAAAAATTCAACAGCACACTAAGCGTCATCCCGCCCAACACCCGGTTATACGCATACACAGGCGACCCGTCATGCGATAGCCAAAGATAATCGCCATACACCAACGCCGGGTAAGCCTTGCGTATCCGGATCATCCGCCGCACAAAGTTCAAAACGGAATCTGCATCCTTTTCCTCAGCCTCCCGGTTGACCCGGACATAATTCGGATGAATAGCCAGCCACGGCCGCCCGCTCGTAAAACCGGCATGCTTACCCGACGTCCACTGCATCGGCGTCCGCCCATTGTCCCGCGCCATCAGCTGCTGATCCCGTAGAAACGCTTCTACATCCCCACCCTCGGCCACGATCTTCTCATACATCTGCCGCGTCTCGATGTCCTCATACTCGTCGATCGACGAGAACCGGATATTCGTCATCCCCAATTCATCGCCATAATACAGAAAGGGTGTTCCCCGCATCGTCAGCAAAAATGTAAACAGCAGCTTGGCCGAAAAGACCCGAAACGCCTCGCTATCATTCCCCCAACGGGAAACCATCCGCGGCTGATCATGATTCCCGAGATAGATCGTCCCCCATCCCTTCTCTCTAAAGACATCACTCCAACGCGTATATACCTCTTTGAACGCCTCCCGGCTATATCCCCCGGCATCAGGCTTCTTGAATGCACCCTTCACCGCGCCCAGCACCATGCCTTCGAAATGATACAGCAGATCCAGCTCACCACGGTCCTCCGCCACAAATTCCAACACATGGTCGGAAAAAACACCCGAGGCTTCCGCGATCGCCACACAGTCATAATGACGCAGCACCTTGTCATTCATTTCCCGCAGATAGTCATGCAGCCGCGGTCCGGACGCATAATAGTTGCCCCAGTCGCCGCCATACTCTGCATGGAGAACATCATCCGTGATCTCGGGCAACGACATATCCTTGGAGATAAACGTCAACGCATCGAACCGGAGCCCGTCGACACCTTTATCCAACCAGAACCGGAGCATCTCGAAGATCCGCCGCCGCACCTCGGCATTCTCCCAATTGAGGTCGGGTTGCTCGGGAGAAAAATAATGGAGAAAATAGGAATCCGTCGCCTCGTTATACGTCCACGCTTCACCCGCCGTATCAAAAAACCCGCGGCGATAAGGCGGCTTCCCCTTCTCCGCCGGCCACCAGATATAAAAGGAATAGTAGGGATTGTCGCGCGACGTTCGCGCCTGCACGAACCACTCATGCTGATCGCTGGTATGATTGATCACCATATCCATGATGATCCGTATTCCCCTGCTATGGCAGGCTCGGATCAGCTCATCCAGCTCGACCATCGTCCCATACACGGGATCGACATCCCTAAAATCGCTGATGTCATAATTATTGTCACGCCCCGGCGATCGGTAGACGGGATTGATCCAAACCGCATTGACCCCGAGCGAAACGATATAACTTAGCTCACAAAGAATCCCACGCAGATCTCCGATCCCATCCCCGTTGCTGTCTTTAAAGCTGCGCGGATATACCTGGTAGATAATGGCCTCTTTCCACCACTTGC
>DASZOW010000177.1:0-8979 GCA_035550615.1 Puia sp. | reverse complement strand
GTTTGCGAAAATAGGGACAGAAACCAATGACACACGAAGAACAAAGCTATAGCCATAATGAGAAACAGTAATAGGTACCTCTTAAAAAGGCACGAAATTACGAGTTTTTATTTTAGCTACAGAATTTGTTCGATCACTCCTTGCGGATCATGCGCCACTCCCTGACGCCGGCAAGGATCAGCAGGGCAAAAAGCAGGATGCTGGCGACGACCTGGATCACCCGACCCGTATAATAGGAGGCCGGATGAAAGATGAAGGTGATATTATGTTTTCCAGCCGGGATGGCCAGCCCGCGGAGCGCATAGTCGGTGCGGACGATGGGCGTTTCGGTCCCGTCGATCAGCGCATGCCAGCCGCGGTCGTAGTACACTTCGCTAAAGACGGCGAAGCGTGGGTTCTTCGTCACCGAACGATAGGTCATCTCGTCGTTGTCGTTGTGAGTAAGATAGATGGTATCGCCGTCAGCCGGGGTGTTGGAAATGGTTGCCGCAGCATGGTCATCGGAGAAGACGAGAGCGGTGTCTTTGGTATCGAGGGTCGTGAGGTCGTCCATGAGGGCGCGAGGGGTGGCGGCGCTACGGATACCGCGGACGAACCAGACCGGGCCAAGTGCTCCGGGGTTAAGAGCGGCGGAATCGCCACGGCCATCCGCGGTCGGCAGCAACAGATATTTTGCGTTGAGCATATCGACCGTCGGCTGACAATCGGGATATTTCTCCAGCTGATTTTCGAGCAGGTCTTCATAGATGCTCAGCTTTGCGGGATGGTAGCCGGCCACGGTGCGATGGAACCAGGCGGCGGTGGCCAGATTGGTAATGGCGGCGCCGGCACCCTGGCGCAGGTCGAAGACGCGGTAGTAGCCGGTATCTTTCATGATAGCCTGGTCGGCGGGAGTTGCGGTAAACGGCGTCTGGGCCTCTTCGATGTCGCGATAGTTATCACTATTCATGTACAACGTGTCGAGGGTAAGAATATCGATGACGGCAAGACCACCGATAAGGCCAAGCGCCAGCAGCGGTTTGATCCGGCCTTTGATCCAGGCTATGCCGAGAAGCGCCGCGATAAGGATAAACAGGAAGCTGCGGACGAGACTGTTGAAAAAGATCGATTGCCGGTCGGTACGCATGTCATGGAGATAGCTATGGATCACCTCCTGTACCTGGGATTGCTGGGCGGCTGCAATCTTAAGCAGCTGTGCGTCCGACTGGCCGGTGTAATCGAAGCCGAAATAGCAGACCAGGAGGACCACGAAGACGCCTCCGGTCAGATAGAGGCCTTTTTTATACTGTTGCCAGGTCTGGGCCCGGTCGGCGGGCGACAGTTTGAGGAGCTTGTCGAGAACGAGGATGGCCAGCCAGCAGAACAAAAAGTTTGGAATGACGATGGCGACACTGGGCGCACGAAATTTGTCGTATCCGGGGAGGACTTTTAGAAGAAAGCCGTTGAAGTCGACGAAATAGCTGCCCCAGCTCATGAAAATGGCTAGGATGGAGGCCGCGAGTATCCACCATTTATGTTTCCCGTCGAGCAAAAAGAAACCCAGCAGGGCGAGCAGACAGATAATGGCGCCGGCATAGGCCGGACCGCCGGTGCTGCCAGCGGAGATGCCACCCCAATAGAAATAGAGAAATCGCTGCAGGGCGTTCGCTGCCTGTGGCGGCATATTCTGTAAGGCCGCGATGGCCCTGGAATCATCCTGCGAGATCATAGCGTCGAGCGGGCCGCCGCCGCCATAGATCTTGGGCACGAGCAGCTCGAAGGCCTCCGTCTTGTACATGCTATAGCTCAGCGCATAGGCCTGACTGAGACCCGTCTTTGTGACGCTGCCGCCGGCAGTGGCGAGAGCGCTGCCATCACGCAAGGAGGCTTTGGCATAGTCCATCGTCGTCAGGGTCACGACGGCGTTGCAAGCCAGCCCGATGACAAAACCCGTGAAAGCGAGGGCTGCGGAGATGGCCAGGTGGCGGTATTCCCGGGCACGGACCCAGCGGATGACATAGGCCGCGGTCATAAAGATCGCGATGATGCCGCCTTAGTAGTTGATCTGCGGAGGGTTGGCGGCGATAAATAGCGCGGTGAACAGCGCCGTCGTGGCGAGGCCGAGCCAGTAGCGTTTTTCGAAGATGAGGATCAGTCCCGCAAGAAAGGCAGGCATGGTCTGGATCGCCTGGATCTTTGTCTCGTGGCCGACGACCAGGGCAGTGGGATCATATGTCGTATACGCATAGGCCAATGCCCCGATGATGGCGACGTAGGGATTCACGCGGAGGGCCATAGCGAGAAAATAAAAACAGATACAACCCAGGAAGAAGAAGCTGGCAGGATTGGGGAGCCAGAGTGTCAGCAGGGAGTTGTACAGCCAATATTGAGGAGAAATGGACGGCGCATCCATGGCGACCTGGTAGGCGGGCATCCCGCTGAACATGCCTTCAGTCCAGAGCGGAAAATGGCCGTGGGCCTCCTTGTATTCAAAGGAGTTGCGGGACATCGCTTTCCACTGGTCGTTGTCGTATTGGTTCAGCGTTTTGTGCTCGAATGCCGGTTTGCAAAAGACAATGCTGACGATCAGAAAGATGCCGACGGCGATGGCGTGAGGGAGGACGGGTTTGTAGCGGGTCTTTTGCATATACGAACAATATTACAGAAAAACAATAGTAAACCGGGGCGTTTTTGGCAATTTCCAACCGGTAACTTGTCCGCGATAAACTATTTTTTATGTATCCGAGACGTGCGTTGGTAAAGGGCGTGTCCCTGCAATTTTATTGTTCGAAGGCCGAAGCGGTGTATATAAAGCAATGCGCCAAAAAAGGCGGCCAGTCCTTGTCGGCGTATCTGCGGGCCGGGGCGATCAAAGGATTCAAGTCCAGGGACAAAAGCCTTCCGACCGAGGTATTGGCTTTCCGGGGACAACTGGCGCAGCTCGACGGGCAGTTGGAGATCATTGCGCGCAAACGGTTGGATGGAGAGGAGCTGAATGGATGCGTTGGCGTATTGTCTTAAGGACAAGCGGGTTCGACAGGACAGGTCGCAGGACGAGGCCGAGACGGAAGGCCGCCGGGTGAGGAACAGGGCGGAGGTCCTGCACTATAACCTTTGTTATGGAAAAGAAAAAGAATTGGCGCGGCAGTTCAGGGAAGTGCAAAAACAAGACTTAAACGTCTGCAAGCCCGCGTTTCATCTATCGCTGAGTTTTCCGCCGGGGGAAAATGTGTCAAAAGGCCGGCTTGTGGACATTGCAAAGGAGTGTGCAAGAGACCTGAAATTCGACAGGCACCAGTATGTCGTCATCCTGCATAAGGATACGGCGCATCCGCATATCCATATAGTCGCGAACCGTATCGGCTTCGACGGGCATGTGATGGAGGACCGGAAGATATTGCCAAGGGTGATCCGGTTTTGCCGGGAAACCGAGCAGCGGTATCAACTTACGCCGGTAAAAAATATATACCGGTATCGGTCGCCGCAAGAGCGGCTGGAGATCAGCAATAATCCGCGGACGGTCCGACTGAAGGAGGAGATAGGTGCTGGAGGAGCTGCAACAGGCCAATAAGTCGATAAAGCAGCTATACAACACCGCGAGGGAGCTGGAAGTCCGGGTCAAGGCTTTCGAAGACAAGCAGATCGACATTCCGCCGCCGGATCTCGAACCGCTGAACGTCCTGATCCGGCAGTTGCCGGCGACATTGCAAAAGGAAATGCTCAGTGGCGAGAAATTACGCTATGACCGGCAGGGCCATTATAAGCTTTTTATCCGCTGGTTCTTTGGAACCGTCATCGCAGTCTTTCTGATCGGTGCAACATATGTTTCAGTCAGGGTGTATATCGACAGGGCGTATCCATTCAAGTGGCAGTCGACAGCAATGGGCGTCGCGACGAAGGCCGATTCCGTTCCCGTCAATGTTCCCCCTCCCGCGTCTAAACATAAAAAATCGAAAAGTTTTCGATAGATTTAGACCATGGCAAGCGAATTCTATACGTTATCCGCAAATACGCCCCAGGGGCGGCCGGTTTCGATGGGCGACTATACGGGCAAGGTCGTGCTGGTCGTCAATACGGCCACACAGTGTGGGTTCACCCCGCAGTTCGAAGGATTGGAGCGACTGTACGAGACTTACAAGGACAGGGGACTGGTGATCCTTGGGTTTCCGTGTAACCAGTTCGGGGCGCAGGAGCCGTTGGCCAACGAGGTCATGGAAGAAACGTGCAAGCTCAACCATGGGGTGACCTTCCCGCTGTTCGAGAAGATCGAGGTCAATGGGCCGGGCACGCATCCGGTGTTCCGCTTTTTAAAGAAGAAGTTAGGCGGGTGGTTCGGCAGCAGGATCAAATGGAATTTTACCAAATTCCTGCTCGACGCGGAAGGGCGACCGGTGGCACGGTTCTCGCCGATGACGAAGCCGGAGGCCATAGAGCCGAAGATACAGCAGTTGTTGAAGCGTTGATCCCTGCGGGCACAGGTTTTGAAGCAGTATGCAAAAAAGCGGTTATGAAAGATCTGCTCAATGCCCGCACCGCATTTATAACTATGCTGGTAACGGGTCTGGTGGGCGTAGGGGTAGCCTGTAACAATAACCCCGACAATGTCAAGACAGCCGAGAAGGCCAATGCTCAAAAGACGGACAGCCTGACGAACAAGCAGTCCGTCACCGATTCCAGCGTAGGCATTGCGTCCCGGCAGGACGCGGATTTTATGGTGAAGGCGACGGCCGGCAATGAGCAGGAAGTAGTCCTTGGGAAGCTGGCGCAGACCAATGCCTCGAATCCGGCGGTAAAGCGTTTTGGGGAAATGATGATACATGACCATGAAATGTCCGAAAAGGAATTCCGCGGACTGGCGGCGAACAAACATATCATTCTACCGGATACCATCTCCAACGCGCAGAAGAAAGAGCACGACGACCTGCAAAAGAAGACGGGCCGTGATTTCGACAAGGCCTATATTAAATTAATGGTAGACGATCATAAAGACGATATCGGCGAGTTCAAGAAGGCCGAGAAGAATGCCAACGATATGGATATAAAGGCGCTGGCCGCAAAAACGCTACCGATCCTGCAAAAACATCTCGACACCGTGCAGGTGTTGCAAAAGGGATTGCATTAGGCGCAATCCCTGTGATATTTTTTATCGAAGCTGTTCGAGGATGCTTTCGCTCAGCTCGATCTTCTCCGCTTGCATATTCTCTTCCAGATGACGGACGCTCGATGTTCCGGGGATGAGCAGGTTGTTGGGCGAATGATAGAGTAGCCAGGTCAACGCCAGCTGATGCGGCGTGACTCCCAGCTGGCCCGCGATGCGTTCGAGCGTCTTCATATTTTCCAGGTTGCCGGCGTTCATCGGGTTCCAGGGGATAAAGGCTTTGCCGGTCTTTTCGCAGTATTCCAGTACGGGCTCCCATTTGCGGAAGTCCTGGATATATTTATTCTGGACCGAGACGACCTCGACATATTCTTCCGCTTTTTTGATCTCTTCCACGCTTACCTCGGACAACCCGATCTTCCTGACGAGTCCCTCTTCCTGGACGCCTTGCAGGAATTCCAGCGTCTTTTCAAAAGGGACCGTGGGATCGATCCGGTGCAGCTGATACAGATCGATGCTGTCGACCCTGAGCCGGGACAGGCTGCCTTCCAGCGCTTCCTTGAGATGTTTCGGATGGGAGTTGATATGCCATTGGTTGGGGCCAGAACGGAGAAAGCCTCCCTTGCTGGCGATCACCAGGCCCTTGGGGTAGGGATAAAGCGCTTCGGCTATCAGCTCCTCCGATACATAGGGGCCATAGCTGTCGGCCGTATCGATGAAGTTGACGCCCAGCTCTATGGCGCGTTGCAGGACCCGGATGGCTTCCCCGCGGTCTTTGGGCGGACCCCAGATCCCATGACCGGTGATGCGCATGGCGCCGAAGCCCATCCGACGGACGGTGAGGTCGCCGCCGATGGTAAAGTCTTTACGGAAACTAACTTTTGTGCTCATATCGTAAAATGTTTTAAGCGGGCGGGCGGTGGGTGACAGGGGAATTAAACCAACGTTCCATACATGGAAATTGTTCGCCGGAGTCGGTGGATTATTATAAATTCGTCTATATGAAAAAAGGACGATTGGAGGCTTTCAGCGACGGGGTCTTCGCGATCATCATCACGATCATGGTGCTGGAGCTGCATGTCCCGCATGGCGACCACCTGGCCGATCTGGCGCCGCTGGCGCCGGTGTGGTTCAGCTATATCATGAGCTTTGCGATCGTCGGGGTTTATTGGAACAATCATCATCACATGATCTATGCCGTGGAGCGGATCAATGGCGCGGTTCTGTGGGCCAATCTGCATCTTCTGTTCTGGCTGTCGCTGATGCCCTGGGCGACGGCGTGGATGGGAGAGAACCATTTTTCGCAGTGGCCGGTGATCGTCTATGGCCTGGTGCTAGTCATGAACGGACTTGCCTATGTGATCCTATGCCGTCTCCTGATCAAAGAGGCGGGGCCCGGTTCGGCCCTGGCGGCTGCGTTGGGAAGAGACTGGAAAGGCAAGCTTTCTTTGATCGTCTATGTGATCGCTATCGGGCTGGCGTTCGTGGATGCGCGGATCGCATTGACGTTGTATGTGATCGTGGTGTTGATGTGGTTTATCCCGGACCGGCGGATCGAGAAAAAGATTGCTAACTAAATAAAACGCTCCCAATATGTATCGCAGCTATCTCCTCACAGCCATTCGCAACCTGCTTAAGAATAAGCTGAATGCCTCGATCAATGTGATCGGGCTGGCTGTTGCGTTCACCTGCAGCATCCTGCTTTTCCTGATGGCCCATTACGAGTTCTCGTATGACGGGTTCCAGAAGAATCTCAGCCAGCTCTACCAGGTCTATCATCTCCGGCATGAAGAGCGGGGGGACAGGATAACCGAGTCGATGGGCTACCCTGTGGCGCCGTCCTTCAAGAAGGAGGTGCCGGGCGTGGTGAGGGCTACGGGTTATATTGGCATGGGTTCGGCGGTCAGCTATGCGGGCCGTGAGCTGGGACAGGAAACTTATGGGGTCGACAGCGATTTTTTCTCTATGTTCAGTTTTCCGATAGTAGCGGGTAATGCCCGCGATCCGCTGCAAGACCTGAACAGCGTGGTGGTGAGCGAGTCCACTGCGAAGGCTATCTTCGGGAAGGAGGACCCGATAGGCAAGACGATCCAGGTCAAGATAGCGGCCGGCTGGTCGGCGCTGGTCGTTTCAGCGGTGGTCAAGGATGCGCCTGCCAACAGCACCATTAAATATTCGTTACTCGCACGTATCGAATTGATGCCCGATTATGCCAAAAACAGGAATAACTGGTATTCGCAGAACCACCCGGTGTTCGTACAATTGGCGCCCGGCGTCACGGAGCAGCAGGCGGAGGCGGGGATACGCCGGCGGAATGAGGCGCTGAGCGAGGAGATGGAGCAGCGGATGAAAAGCCGCGGTTTTCGCAAAGATGAGAATGGCGAATTTATTGCCACGCGGCTGATGCCGCTGGCGTCGGTGCATTTCGATGCGTCACTGGGCGGCCGCAACGGCACGAACAAGGTCTACTTATATACGTTGTTGCTCATCGCCGTAGTAGTCATGGCGATCGCCTGTTTCAATTTTGTGAATCTGAATGTGGCGCGGTCCTTTACGCGGGCGAAGGAAGTAGGCATAAGGAAGACGATCGGGGCGGGGCGACGGCAGATCTTCCTGCAGCTTTGGATGGAGAGTTTTGTTTTGTTCTCGGTGGCGCTGGTCATTGCGCTGGGGGCGGCGGCCGTGCTGTTACGACCTTTTAATGATCTCTTTACCGAAAAGCTGACGATGGGCACTTTGTTCCAGCCGGGGATCATCGGTCTGGCGTTGGCGGGCATGGCGTTGATCTCGTTTCTAGCCGGCGGTTATCCCGCTGATCTCGTTGCGCGTTTCCGGACGGTCGAGGTGTTGAAGGGAAAGGTGTCGATGCGGCAAAGCAGCCTTCTTCGAAGTGGGCTTATTACGGCGCAGTTTGTCATTGCGGGGGCGCTGATCTGCTCGACGCTGGTGATCTACCGGCAGTTTCAGCATCTGCGTACTGCTCCCCTGGGTCTGGACCAGGAATCGGTGATCAGTATCCCGGTGAAGCGATGGGAGAACACCCGCCAGTATGCCGAAAGGCTGCGGCTGAAGTTTGCATCGCAGCCGCAGGTGCTGGGTGTTACCGCTTCATCGGTCAATTTAGGGATCGGTAAAGACGGCGGCACCGACAAGAGCCAGGTGAGCTTCAGCTTTCATGGCAAAGGAATATCGAGCATCTTGCTGAATGTCGACTACGATTTCTTCCAGGTGATGGGTATAAAGCCTGTGGCGGGCCGGGTCTTCGATCGCGCTTATCCGGCCGATTCGAGCGCGGCGGTGTCGAATGTGGTCGTTACCGAGATGATGGCCAAAGAGTTTATGGAAAAACAGGTGGCGGGATTGTCGATGCGTTCCGATACGTCGGCGCCTGGCTGGAATATCATCGGCGTGGTGCCGGATTTTCATCTGTATACGATGAATGAGGATCTGCATCCGATCACCATTACCATGAATAACAGCGAGCCGCTGTCTTATATCTTCGTCAAGGTGCGGACGGCCAATCCCCGTGCGGCTATGGCGCTTGTGCAGAGCGCTTTTCATGAGCTGGAGCCGGACAATACGACTGCAGCCTCCTGGGTGACCGAGAATACCGCGCGCTGGTATGAAAAGGAGCAGCGGCTGTCGTCCATCTTCATGGTGGCGGCGGGTATTGCGATCGCGTTGTCCTGCCTGGGGCTTTTTGCTATCGTGACGCTGATCATGGCGCAGCGACAGAAGGAGGTAGGAGTGCGCAAGGTGCTGGGGGCAAGCATCCCTGGACTTGCCGGGTTGCTTTCGAAGGATTTTGTCCGGCTGGTTGTGATCGCTTTTTCGATCTCTGCGCCGATATCGTATTATTTTCTCGACCGGTGGCTGCAGAATTTTGTTTACCGGACCACGTT
>DASZOW010000176.1:0-10284 GCA_035550615.1 Puia sp. | reverse complement strand
GATTGCGAGCCAGGATAAAAAGCGCGCCTGCGCCGATCACCGGGCTCGACGACGCCGGATAGTGCTGGCTGGCCGTTACTCCACTGCCGGAGAACTTCACCGTGCTGGCCTCAAACCCGGCGACAGGGAAAACCAAAACTTTACCCCGATCATGGTCGTCCCCCCGCTTCTTCACCATGTCCTTTCCACAGTTGTTGTACGAGAAGATAAGCTTTCCGAGCGATTCCCGTTTATATTCGGTGGCCTTGACACGCCTCGCCGCAGTCCCGCAATCCTGCAGCAGAAAGCTCAATTGATTCTTATAGGCTTCCTGCTGATCGAACCGTATCGTCCCATTGTTGGAATATATCCGGCTGATCAACCTCAATTGCTCCGGCTTTTCCCGGCCGGTGATGAAATAATAGTTCGTTCCGGTAGTTTCCCTGAATTCCCAAAGGGTAAGCCTGCCCCGGGTCACGACCTGCAAAAATACCGTGGTATCATGCGGAGCGCCGATATCTTCCTCACTCGCCAGCCGTTCGGGGTCGCTCGAATAAGGAAACAGCCGGATCGTATATGCTTCGTACCTGTCGCCGTTTACGCCAAAGGCTAACAGATCGGCGGTTCCCAGGATACGGCTTCGGGCGCCGTCTGTCTGCCGAAAGATAATGTGGCCGGGGTTGGTGCCCCAATCCCGATAATCTATCTGTCCCCGGATACTATCCCTGTTTTTTTCAATGATATAGCCATCCACAAAATTCTTTTGGCCGACGGCCATCAACGTAAAGCAGACAAGGACTACGGATGTACATAGGCGTACCAGGGACCGGAAAGCAGTCGGGGGCATGGGGGAGATTTAAGTCGCAAATAAACACTAGCGATCCCGATAAAACAAAAAAAAACGTTAAAATACCAGGCAAAAAAGCGCGCGAACGTCGGCCGGCCCGCCCGCGCAAGATCACGGCAAAGTATAATAGCAATGCCGGCAACGGGGCTCATAAAGATCTTTTTCGCCTAAGAGAAATACGCCGGCCATCGCCTTCTTCCGATAGGAATAGTTGGCAATGTTTCCACATTTCACACAAATGGCATGCAACTTGGTTATATATTCAGCTTTGGCAAGAAGATTCGGCATCTGCCCAAACGGTTTGGCCGTATAGTCCATATCCAAACCGGCGACGATCACCCGGATACCCCGAACAGCAAGCTGGTCGCAGACTTCCGGCAATTGATCATCGAAGAATTGGGCCTCGTCGATGCCGATGACATCGACATCCGAGGCCAGCAGAAGGATGGTTTGCGAATTGTCGATAGGCGTAGATTGAATGGCATTCTCATCATGCGATACAATGTCCTGCTCATGATAGCGGGTATCCATGGCAGGCTTAAAGATCTCAACCTTAAGATTGGCAATTTTAGCACGCTTTAGCCTTCGGATCAATTCTTCCGTCTTACCGGAAAACATCGATCCACAGATAACCTCTATCCAACCGCGCTTTTCACCCTGCAGATGGGGCTCGATGAACATGATATATGAAAATTAGGTTCGGAATTTGTTATAACTTTATATAATATTATTATGAGACGCTATGGGCGGCTCGTATCGAATGGTTTACTAACCCTTAACGTGCTCTTTAACTTGTACCATGGAACGACTTAAAGAACTGATAATCCAATTGAAAGAGCAGTTTGATCGAAAGGCTGAGCCTTCTCAAATGCTCGAAACAGCCAAGCTATTAGAGGCCGAGTTGCAGCTATTGTCCACTCAACCCGCACCCGCCAGAGTTACCCCGACAAAAATAGCGGTAATGATGCCTTCCGCTACCAAAATACATGCCGGACAACCAGCGCCTGCAAATACCGCTCCGGCGCCCCAACCCGTTCCCGAGCCTCGCAAAGAACCTGTGGCTCAGCGGAATGGTACGGTAAACGGAACTGCCGCCGCCGGTTCGGCCGCCATCGCTTCGCCTGCTGTCAACGGCGCCCCGGGCATCGTCGGCGCTCCTGCCTACACCCCGGCTCCGGTTGCCGCCCCGCCCGCAGATACCATCACACTGGAAAAGCCGACGGAACGCGGCCAGTGGCCCTTTGACCCGCTGGCCGAAAAACCCACCGACCGCTTTACGCTCTCTCAACGCTCCCGCGAGGTCAACGACGTCATCGGTTCTTCTACTACCTCCCTCAACGATAAGCTCAAATCCGACGTGGCCGATCTCAAATCGGCCCTCAACGATACCCCCGTCCGGGATCTCAGAAAGGCGATCGGCGTTAACGACCGCTATGTCTTTATCAATCAATTGTTTCGCGGGGACGAGGTCATGTATGAGCGCAGTCTCAAGACGATCAATGGTTTCCGCATCCTCCCGGAAGCGGAATATTGGATGGAAAGAGAGCTCAAGGTCAAACTTGGCTGGGACGAGAACCGCGAGGCCACCCGCCATTTTTATCAGCTCGTCAAAAGACGGTTTTCCTGAATATAATTGATGATCCGGTCCGTGGCGCCTTTCCTCGAAAAGACATAAGCCTCCGCAGCGGCCCCGATCTCCCGGCATTCTTCCGTATTTGCCAGCAGCCGGTTAAAGACCTTTTCGGCCTCCAGCGCACTGTCGATGATCAGCCCCCCGCCGCTCTCTACCAATTCAACCGCCTCGATATATTTTTCGATCACCGGCCCAAAGACCACCGGCTTACCATAGACCGCCGCCTCGAGCACGTTGTGCACGCCATCGTCCCCAAAACCGCCCCCGATATAGGTAATCGTCGCATACCGGTATAACTGCGACAACATCCCGATATTGTCGATGATCAGCACATTGGGTTCCGGCCAGCCGCCCACCGCTGTCGGACCAGCCGGCTTCCGCCCCTCCGATTGCCACACGGAATATCGCACGGCATGCCGGAATAATCGCTCCACCTCCCGCAACCTGTCTTCCGCGATCTCATGCGGCGCCAGGATAAACCGTATCTCGGGATGCGTATTGGCGAAGTGGTCCAGCTCCTCTTCATCCTCCGCCCACGTGCTGCCCGCCACGACCACCGGCCGGCTGCCGCAAAATGCTGCGATCGATGGCACCGGCTCCCCACCCTGCGCTATCGTGATCACCCGGTCGAACCGCGTGTCGCCGCTCACACTGACCTGGTGCGAATAATGCAATTTCGCCAGCAGTTCCCGGGAGGTTTCCGTCTGCACGAACAGATGCGTAAAACACTCTAGCATGTATCGATGCAACCGGCCATACCATCGGAAAAATGGCTGATCCGCCCGGAATACGCCCGATACCAATAACACCGGGATGCGGCGCTTTTTCAATTCCACTAGAAAATAATACCAGTAATCATATTTCACCCATAAGACCAGGCTGGGCCGCACCAGGTCGATAAATGTCCGGGCATTGCGCGGGCCATCGAGCGGAAGATAGAAGATGTGATCGGCGCCCGCATAATCCTTCTTGGCCATATAACCGCTTGGTGAAAAAAAGCTCAGCACGATCCGGCAATCGGGCCGCTCCCGGCGCAGCGCTTCGAGCACCGGCCGGCCTTGTTCGAATTCACCCAGCGATGCACAATGCATCCAGATCACGGGGACAACCGCTTTTCCCTCGGACCGCTTCGATTCCTCTGCCGTGGGCGCATGTCCGATTTCCGCCCTCATTTGATCGAAAAGCTCGCGTCTCCCATCCAGCCATAGCTTCGCCTTGCGGTTCCACGGCGCTATGCATCGGACGCCCATCCTGTATAACAACAAAAAAACATGATAGAGAATAATGCTCATTACTGTGTAGTCTTTAAAGCCGCCTGCATTGGATAAACCACATTTTTGCAGTAGGTTTGTGCCCCCGAATCGCCCGGAGGGCGGTTGTCCGCCAGGACAGACATTAGCACGCGCCCTGGACGGTTTATTCTGGTAGACATAAACGTAATCAAATTGAATATATGCGGCCCATCCAAATGGTAGATCTAAAACGGCAATATACAAAAATAAAGAGTGAGGTAGATGCCGCCATTCAGGACGTTCTCGATAATACCGCCTTTATCAACGGCAAGGCCGTTACGGAATTTGCGGCCGGCCTGTCGGCCTACCTCGACGCACGTCACGTCATCCCCTGCGCCAACGGCACCGACGCGCTCCAGATAGCCCTGATGGCGCTCGATCTTCAACCCGGCGACGAGGTCATCACGCCCTCGTTCACCTTCATCGCCACCACCGAAGTCGTAGCCCTGCTCAAACTGAAACCCGTATTCGTAGACGTCGACCCGAAGACCTTCTGTCTCGATCCGGTGGCGCTCGAAAAAGCCATCACCCCGAAGACCCGCGCAATTATTCCCGTACACCTCTACGGCCAGACCGCCCCCATGCAGGAGATCCTCGACATCGCCGCCCGGCATAAATTGTATGTCATCGAAGACAATGCCCAGGCCATCGGCAGCAGCTATCGCTTTCCCGGCGGCGCCACCAAAAAAGCAGGGACATTGGGTACCATCGGTACCACCTCCTTCTTCCCGTCGAAGAATTTGGGCTGTTACGGCGACGGCGGGGCAATATTTACAGATGATGACGCGTTAGCTAGCCGGTTGAAAATGATTGCTAACCATGGGCAGAGCCGGCGTTATTATCATGATATGGTAGGCTGCAACAGCCGCCTCGATTCTATCCAGGCCGCCGTTTTGAATGTGAAACTGAAAAAACTGGACGAATATATCGCCGCCAGACGTGCCGCCGCAGACTTTTATGACAATGCATTCAAAGCTCACCCGAAGATAAAGACGCCCTATCGGGCGCCCTATAGCCATCACGTATTTCATCAATATACCCTCGTCCTCGAAAACGTCGACCGAAATGGATTGAACGCCTTCCTGGCCGATAGAAATATTCCATCGATGATCTATTATCCGGTACCCGCCCATCGTCAACAGATGTTTGCAGCACTGGGCGGTGGCAATTACCACCTGGAAACCACAGACTGGCTAACGGAGAGGGTTCTTTCCCTTCCCATGCATACAGAACTGGAAGAAGAGCAGCTGCAGACGATCACCGCTGCAATTCTCGAGTATATAAAATAAATTTTGACCTAACCTAATCTAAATAGATCTGTATGAAAATTGCTGTGATTGGCACCGGATATGTCGGCCTCGTTACCGGAACCTGTTTCGCCGAGACGGGTAATGACGTCGTATGCGTGGATATCGATGCCGGAAAAGTCCAGAAATTGTCCAACGGCCAGATCACCATCTATGAACCCGGCCTCGAAAAACTCTTTCTGCGTAACCTCAAAGAAGAACGGCTCCGGTTCACCACGAAGCTCGAAGACGGGATCAGGGAAGCCCAGATCATCTTCCTCGCACTTCCCACACCCCCGGGAGAGGACGGCTCCGCCGATCTCAAATATATCCTGGGCGTTGCCGACCACCTCGGCAAGATCCTCAAAGACTATAAGGTCATCGTCGATAAAAGCACCGTACCGGTAGGCACAGCCGAAAAAGTACACGCCGCGGTCGCAAAGAACTATAAAGGCGAATTCGACGTCGTATCCAACCCCGAATTTCTCCGGGAAGGCGTGGCCGTCGACGACTTCATGAAACCCGACCGCGTCGTCATCGGAACATCCAGCGATCGCGCCCGCAAGGTCATGAACGATCTGTATAGCCCCTATGTCCGCCAGGGCAACCCCATCATCTTTATGGACGAACGCTCCGCCGAGCTCACCAAATATGCCGCCAACTCATTCCTGGCTACCAAGATCACGTTCATGAACGAGATCGCCCAGCTCTGCGAACGCCTTGGCGCCGACGTGGACATGGTCCGCCGCGGTATCGGCAGCGACGAACGCATCGGCAAACGCTTTCTCTTCCCCGGCATCGGCTACGGCGGCAGCTGTTTCCCCAAAGACGTACAGGCCCTCGTAAAATCCTCCCAGGAAGTAAGCTATGACTTTCGTATCCTCGACGCCGTTATGGACGTCAACGAAAAACAGAAGCTCCACCTGGTGCCCAAGATCCGAAGATTCTTTCAGAACAACCTCCAGGGGAAACATTTCGCCCTCTGGGGACTGGCCTTCAAACCGAATACCGACGACATCCGCGAAGCCCCGGCCCTCTATATGATCGAGGCCCTCATCAAAGAAGGCGCCACCGTCAGCGTATTCGACCCGGAAGCCATGAACAATGTAAGGAACCTCATCGGAAACAAGGTCACCTACGTAGAAAGCCAATACGATGCCCTGGAAGGCGCCGACGCGCTTATCATCGCCACGGAATGGAACGAATTCCGGACGCCTAACTTCCTGAAGATCGTTACATCGCTGAAGAACAAGGTCATCTTCGACGGCCGTAACCTCTTCGATATCGCAGCCATCCGCGAGCTGGGCTTTTACTACGAAAGCGTCGGCCGCGCTCCGGCTACCCCTGCGAAATAAAATCATTAAAACGGCGCGCCCCCCGGGCGCGCCGAACAAATAACCATCATGAGCAAACAGCGTGTATTGATCACCGGCGCCGCAGGTTTCCTGGGATCACATCTCTGCGACCGGTTTATTAAAGAAGGCTACCACGTCATCGGTATGGACAACCTCATCACCGGCGATCTGCGTAATATCGAACACCTCTTTAAGCTGGAACACTTCGAATTCTATCATCACGATGTCAGCAAATTCATCCATGTTCCCGGCGAACTTCGGTACATCCTGCATTTTGCTTCCCCCGCCAGCCCCATCGACTACCTCAAGATCCCCATCCAGACGCTGAAGGTGGGTTCCCTCGGAACACATAACTGTCTCGGCCTGGCCAAATCGAAAAAAGCCCGCATCCTCGTAGCCTCCACCTCCGAGATCTACGGCGACCCCCTCGTTCATCCGCAAACGGAAGAATACTGGGGCAACGTCAACCCGGTAGGCCCCAGGGGCGTATACGACGAAGCCAAACGTTTCCAGGAAGCCATGACCATGGCCTATCATAATTTCCATGGCCTCGAAACCCGCATCGTCCGCATCTTCAATACTTACGGCCCGCGCATGCGGCTCAACGACGGCCGCGCCCTGCCCGCCTTCATCGGCCAGGCCCTCCGCGGTGAAGATCTCACCGTCTTCGGCGACGGCAGCCAGACCCGGTCCTTCTGCTATGTCGACGATCTCGTAGAAGGCATCTATCGCCTCCTGCTCAGTGATTATCACCAGCCCGTGAACATCGGCAACCCCTCCGAGATCACCCTTAAACAATTTGCGGAAGAGGTGATCGCACTCACGGGGACCAAACAGAAGATCGTCTATAAGCCCCTGCCCGTCGACGACCCCAAACAACGTCGCCCCGATATCACCCGGGCCAGGGAGATCCTGAACTGGGAACCGAAGATCGAGAGGAGAGAAGGCCTCAAAAAAACCTACGAGTATTTCAGATCTTTGCCGCCGGAAGAATGGAGAAAGCAACCAAAAGAATTTATCAGCAGATCTTAGGAAAATTTTAACCAACTAATATGATCGAAGCAAGGATTTACGATGACCTCCTCGCAAAAAAGGCTAAACTAGCCGTTATCGGATTAGGATATGTAGGACTACCCATCGCATTGGAATTCGCCCGGCGCATCTCCGTCATCGGTTTTGACATCAACGCCAGGCGGATCGCCTTGATGCGCAAAGGCATCGATCCCAGTAAAGAGGTGGACGAAGAATCTTTCAAAGACCGGGATATCGTCTTTACCGATGATCTCGATATACTCAAGGAGGCCCGGTTCTTCATCGTAGCCGTCCCCACTCCCGTGGACAAATACAATGTGCCCGATCTCAAACCGCTGGTCGGCGCCTCCACCACCGTAGGAAAGGCGCTCAAAAAAGGCGATTACGTCGTCTACGAATCGACTACCTATCCCGGATGTACGGAAGAGGATTGTCTGCCGCTGCTGGAAAAACACTCCGGCCTCAGCATGAAGGCCGGCGACTTCTGTCTCGGCTATTCCCCCGAACGCATCAACCCCGGCGATAAGAAACATACGCTCCGCACCGTCGTCAAAGTAGTGTCGGGCAACACTCCTCTTGCTCTCGATGAGATCGCCAGGACGTATGACCTCGTGGTAGACGCCGGCACTCACCGCGCCCCTTCCATCAAAGTCGCCGAAGCCAGCAAGATCATCGAGAATACCCAGCGCGATCTCAACATCGCCCTCATGAACGAGCTCTCGCTGATCTTCGACCGTATGGGCATCAATACCTTCGATGTTATCGAAGCCGCGGGCACCAAATGGAACTTTCTTAAATTCCAACCCGGCCTCGTTGGCGGCCATTGTATCGGTATCGATCCATATTATCTTACCTATAAGGCGGCGGAGCTGGGCTATGAATCCAAGGTCATTACCTCCTCCCGCTATATCAACGATGATATGGCCCGCTACGTCGCCCGCAAGATCATCACCCATGTCCTGCGCATCTCCAACGAACCAAAGGTCCTGATTAAAGGGGTCACTTTCAAGGAGAATGTCAGCGACATCCGCAACTCACGCATCGTCGATACCGTCAAAGAGCTGCTGGCGTTCAATATCCACGTGGATGTCGAAGACCCCCATGCGGAAGAACAGGAAGTACACGAGGAATACGGCCTCCATCTTGCCCGCAAGCTGCGGAATGATTATGACGCCGTCATCATCACCGTCCCCCATACGCCGTACAAAGACCTCGATGACGCTTATTTTGCATCCATTACCCGCGAAGGCGCGCTTATCGCAGACCTCAAAGGAACGTATAAGAATAAGATTGCAAACAGAAAATATTGGAGCCTGTAATGAAAGGGATTCAGAAGACCATTATGATCACGGGCGGCGCGGGCTTTATCGGGTCCCACGTGGTTCGTCTCTTTGTGACGAAGTATCCGCACTATCGGATCGTAAACCTCGACGCGCTTACCTATGCCGGCAACCTCGGCAATCTTTCAGACATAGAAACCGCCCCCAACTACATCTTCGAAAAAGGCGACATCACCGACGAGACGCGGATGAAAGCGCTTTTTCAGCAATATGCATTCGACGCCGTTATCCATCTGGCCGCGGAAAGCCATGTAGACCGGTCCATCCTGGACCCGCTGGCATTCGTTCGCACCAACGTACTCGGGACCGCCAACCTGCTGCACGTCGCCCGCAACGCCTGGAAAGACGACTTCCAGGGAAAATTGTTTTACCACGTCTCCACCGACGAAGTATACGGATCGCTCGGTGCAGAAGGCTTCTTCACCGAAGAAACGCCCTATGATCCCCGTTCTCCCTATTCTGCCTCCAAAGCCTCCTCGGATCATTTCGTCATGGCCTGGCATCATACCTATGGCATGCCCGTCATCCTCTCCAACTGCTCGAATAATTATGGCAGCAACCATTTCCCGGAGAAGCTGATACCGCTCATGATCAATAATATCCTCCATAACAAACCGCTTCCCGTTTATGGCAAAGGAGACAACGTACGGGACTGGCTCTTCGTCGAAGACCACGCCCGGGCCATCGATACCATCTTCCACAAAGGCAGGACCGGCGGGAAATACAATATCGGCGGCTTCAACGAGTGGAAGAATATCGATATCGTCCACCTCCTCTGCCGGATCATGGACAGGAAATTGAACCGCCCCGCGGGAACCTCGGCAGGACTCATTACCTTTGTAAAGGACAGGCCCGGTCACGATCAGCGCTATGCCATCGACGCCACCAAACTGAATCGGGAACTCGGCTGGACCCCTTCGCTTCAATTCGAAGAAGGACTGGAAAAGACGGTGGATTGGTACCTGGCGCACCAGGACTGGGTCCAACAGGTGACATCCGGCGATTATCAGAAATATTATAACGAACAATACAGCAAAAGATAAGAATGCCGTTTAAGACTTGCGAAATCCCCGGACTGCTGATCTTCGAACCCGCCGTCTACAAGGACGACCGCGGCTATTTTTTCGAATCATATAATTTGGAAACCTTTCGCAGACAAGGCGTGGACATCCATTTTGTACAGGATAACCAGTCCAACTCGCGCTATGGCGTCATTCGCGGACTGCATTACCAACTGGCGCCGCATGCCCAGACCAAGCTCGTTCGGGTCCTCGAAGGCCGGATACTGGACATCGCCGTCGATATCCGCCGCGGCTCACCCACCTTCGGCAAACACGTAAGTGTAGAGCTCTCCGCCGACAACAAGCTTCAGTTCCTTATTCCCCACGGTTTTGCGCATGGGTTTTCCGTTCTCAGCGAGACCGCCGAGGTCGCCTATAAATGCGATGCCTTCTACAACAAGGAAAGCGAAGGCGGCATCCGCTTCGACTCCCCCGAACTGGATATCGATTGGCAGATAC
>DASZOW010000175.1:0-3653 GCA_035550615.1 Puia sp. | reverse complement strand
AAAGATCTCGTTGTGATCCAGCGGGAAGAGACGGATGACGGGTTGGGAAAAATCTCTGAGTTCCGCCGTTTCGAATTTGTTGCTTTCGAGCCGGGATTTGAGCGCCTGGTAGCTGAAGAGACCGCGACGTTCGTTCTCCAGAAACTCCTTTGTGCCGGCGATGTTGAAGAAGAGGTTGGATACCTTGCCCTGGAAGCAGTCGTTGTAGATGGTCAGAATCTTTTCATAATTCTTTTCCCGCATCGCGCCGGTGGAGATCTTATAAAGGTTCACTGCTTCGTCGAGGTTGATCATGAAGCCACTGTAGCCCATCGAAACGAAAAAGCGACAGAGGTTTTTGAGCATGTCGTAGTAGTTCTGGTCGTCGATGATCTCGCGGACACCGAGATCCTGTCGGGCCTCCGTTTTGGTGTGATACTCCCCTTTTAGCCAACGGAGTGTATTGCGGCGGAGGTTATCGTCGTTGGTTAGATATCCCTCCAAATATTTTAAGATCACCGCTGAAAAATCAAAAGCGCCGGTATCGGTGAGCTCATTCATGGTCTTTGCAACGGCTTGTTGGACGCTTGTCCGATGCTCGGGATTGGTGATATCCGCGGGTGTGATGCCGGTGGTCGCAGCGGTTTGCGCCAACGTTTGCTCGATCCATTTCTCCAGCAGGATAGGCAGAGCGCCGCCCTCGGGTTTGGTTTGGATGGCGAGGTTGTCGATAATGGCCGTGTATAACGCCACTGCTTTCCGGTCGTTGGCATAGAGGCGGCTCTCCGGGGTGAAATCCGCATTCGCCACCACGAATTTCTGCTTCATCGCGACGGTATTAAGCAGGTGCATCATAAAAGACTTGCCCGATCCATAATCGCCGATCCAGAATTTGACCAGGCTGTGGCCGTTCTTTACGTCTTCGAGGGCGGTTACGACAGCAGCGACTTCGGCTGCGCGGCCTACCGTTAGATGTTGTACGCCGATCTTGGGGACCACTCCACCGGTGAGGGAATTGATGATGCTGATGGCTTCTTTGGGTTTGATGTTCATGGTTGTAGGATGCGTTTGAAGTAATCTTTGTTGATTGTATATTGATCGTCCTCCTCCTCGATGATCGAATCGTCGAGGGTTTCGAAAAAGGCTTCGTTGAGGCTATTGACCAGTTGATTTTTGAAGGTTTTGTGCTCGCGGGCGAAAGTATCGAGGTCTTCTGTTTTTATTGAGAACCCTTGTTTTTCGAAGATATCGAGCAAAGCGATTTGAGCCAGATTGAGGGAAATAATGGAAAGGTAGCGGCTGGTGGTTGTTTGGACATCAGAGGCTACCGGCAATTGGGTGGCAACTGCCACCGGGGGCTGAAGAATGGGTGATGTATCTGACTGCGGGACTCCGAGTGTTTCAAGTTGACCGTCGACTGGTTCATCTTCCTCGGGATCGGCGGCCCCTGTAGGGCCTGACTGGGCCTTGTAAGCGGCGGTTTCTTCGATTGTGGACAGATCTTCGTCGGCGAGGTATTCGTTGAGCAATTCGACGGTGTCGTCCAGGGCGTGTTCGGCTTCCCGGATGATGGTGCTGTCGAGCTCGATCTTTTTGCGTTTGATGGCGTATATCTCGGGCAAGGCCGTGAGTGTTGCCTTGAGGTCTTTTTTGGTTTTGAGGTCGGTCAGGATGTTGGTGAATTCGGTTTCCTGGTTGGGGTTGGTGAGCAAGGCTTTTAGCAGTGTTTTGGGCAGCTGCTTGTCGTCGATCTTTGCCGACTGCTGATCGCTATAAACGTAATAACAATAGAGGGTGAGACCGAGTATCTTGTCTTCTTTACCGATAAACTTTGCAGCTTCGAAGTAGATGTGTTCAACGGACGGGTTCTTTTTATTCAGCCTGCCGAGCCGGATCACTTCCGTTTTATAAGCCTTTGCGTCCTTGCTTTGGGTATATGCGGATTTAATGGCCTCGAACTTTTGTTTCCAGCGGGTGGGGCTGAGCGTATTCAGGGCTGTCTCGCCTTTGTCGTCGGGGACAGGGATCACCTGGGTTAAACTTTCGAGTTGGCGAGCGGCCGGGGTTAGCAGCAGATTTTCCAAGGCTTCATGGACCCTGGGGTCTGAGGCGCTATTGTAAAAGGGTAGTATCTGCAATCTGCGTTTATAGTCGTATTGTTCACGCACGGCGTTCTCGCAGAGTTTCATGAGTAGCTGAAGTATGTCATTCTTGCGGTAGCGCAAAGTGTATACATCGGGATTGTTATTCTGGAAGTGATCATCCTGGGTTATACAGACCAGTCGGGCCACGTGATCGAGCCGGTCGTCGAGCGAAGGGGTGGTTGACCAGAATTCTTTGTCGAGGGCGCGATGGAGCGCGAGGAAAAGGGTTAAGATCACTGACTGGCAGAATGGCTCGTTGAAGAAAGCGGACGAGTAGTATAGCTGATCGAGCATGCTGGCTTCGTCCTCCGTCATAGGCACTTTCTTTTTGTTTCGTTTGCCAAGCGATGACCACGCGGACTGATAGACGTCGATTACGTGGCTGGACGCCCCTATGGGGGTAGTGGCTGGATTATTTGATCGGGGAATCGGCTCGCCGGGACCGGCGACATCGATGATATCCGGGTCGACGGAGGAATGGAGCTTTGCAGGGAGGCCGGAAGCTTTTTGCGATGAAACGCGCGGCGGTGGTGTGGAACGAAGAGCGGCTTTGGGGCTCGGGCGATAGGTTGGTTTAGTGGCTTTCGGTTGTTTTTTCTTGCCGGCGCCCATGGCCATTAAGAATACGAAAATGATAACAATAGCTGCGATAAACATATCGGAAAGGGGTTAACGGGTACCTTTTTTGAGCGGTCTTTTTTCGGGTGACCGGTTGTGGCCGTCAAAGTAGCCAAAAAATGCGGCATACACAAGGATATGAACAAATCCCTCAACCGCATTACGGGTTTCCGTAAATGGATAAAATTAAAGATGCGTTTCTTTAGGGCGTTAGCATTGGCGAAGATCGAAGGCGCGTCTTGCAATCAGCGCGGGGATTTGGCGTTGTAGTCCTGGTATATTATTGAACGGAACCTTCACGTAAAACTTGTCTAATGAAAAGAACCAAAGACGGCATATTGCTCTCTGCCGGTGACCTCTCGGGTCATATCGCCTGTCATCACTTAACCTTTCTGAATTTAGCTGTTGCCTATGGTCGGTTGGCGAAGCCCGAGGGTGGTGATCCTTTGTTGTTGCTTTTGCAGGAGCGGGGTCAGGAATTCGAGCGGGGCTACCTGCGATCTTTATACGAACAGGGGAAGAAGATCGTCGAACCGGATGGGGGAATGGATGAACTTCCGGTGGACCGGACGCTGAGCGCGATGAAGGCGGGAGTGGATGTGATCTATCAGGCCAGCTTGCGCAGTGATCCCTGGCTGGGGCGGGCCGATTTTCTCGTAAAGGTCAATGTGCCGAGTGACCTGGGAAAATGGTCGTATGAAGTCGTGGATGCCAAACTGGCCCGGGAGACGCGGGCGGGGACCGTCCTTCAGCTTTGTTTGTATGGTGAGCTTGTGGCGAAGCTGCAGGGGCGGACACCTACCGAAATGCATGTAATAACGCCGGAAGAAGGGCAGCAGATGCATTCTTACCGGCTGGATGATTTTATGGCTTACTATCGGCTCGTTAAAAGGAATGTGCTGGCGATCGTGG
>DASZOW010000174.1:0-10588 GCA_035550615.1 Puia sp. | reverse complement strand
GTAGTCGTGATACGTGATGACATCGGAATGAGACAGCTGGTAGGCGTTGAGAATGGGCAGACCGGAACTCCACACCCCCGCGGAAAGAGGCTGGTCGGGATCGATCTCACGGCCCCATATAAACGCTTTTTCGAGCAGGGGCAGGCTTTTTTGGCGATAATTGGAATTGCCCGGTTCGTTATACAGATCCCATAGCAGGATGCGTTTGTCGTGTTTGAACGTCGTCAGGATGTCTTTGACATACCGCTCGAGGGTGTCGACGAGCCTGGGCTCGTCATAATATAGCTTGCCCGGGTCCCTTAGCCAGCCGGAGTTGTGGATGCCGGGCTTCGGCTTTGGCTGCGTCCCGGCGTGATAGGTGGCATTCCAGCAATCGTCGAAGAAGACGAAGATGGTCGAGATATGATGCTTCGCGGCAATGTCGAGATACGCGGTCATCCGGTGTTTGAAGCCGCCGGGATCTTCCTGCCACGCGACATGATGCAGGAACACGCGCATGCAATTCAGGCCGATGCCCTGCGCATACCCGAGCTCGCGGTCGATGGTCGGCGCATCGAAGGTCGGGGCCTGCCACATCTCGAGCTGGTTGATCGCGGTGGACGGGATGAAGTCGCAGCCACGCAGCCAGCCCTTGGTAGCGTACCAGGCATTGGCCTTTTCTTTGGACCAAACGGGACGGACGGCATTGGCGGCCGGGGCGGGGACGTTGGCCGGGGTGACACCGGGAAGCACGAGGACATTAGCCGTGGCGGGGACGTTCGCGGGGGCGGGGACATTGGGGGCCGCGGATTTTGACGGGGGCGTGGTCGCGGACATGAATATGATAGCGGTGATGGCAAGGATTAGACGCATCGAGGAATGATTTGTTTTTGAAAGGTAAGTTATTCTCCGCTGGGTTTGGTGATCGGGGTATTGATTTTTACGGGCGTGCCGAAATTGGGCGTGCCGTCGCTATTCCATGTGAACTGCTGCATCCGCGGGCTTCGGGCGCTGCCACAGCCGAGCGCGGGCTTGTCGTTGGCATGATAGATCAGCCAGTTCTGGTTGCCGGCACGTGAGACGAAGAACCCATTATGCCCCGGCGCCACCGCGCCATTGCCGGTAGACGTAGTGAACACGGGACTCTGGGACTTGGTCCAGTCGGCGGGATTCAGGGGATCGCCGCCGGCCTTCAGGGCGAGCAGCCCGAGGCAATAGCTGTCGGTCCAGCAGCCACTAGCCGAGTACGTTAGGAAGAGACGGCTGGTGGGGGAAATGAGGGCTTCAGGCCCTTCGTTCACGGATGGGGGGGCGCCGACGGTTTCCCAGCTCAGCGTAGGCGACGACAGCAACACGCGTTTGCCCTGGATAGTCGTGGGATCGGACAACTGGGCGATATAGATATTTTGCGCGGTATTGACGGTGTCGGCCCAGCCGGACCAGATGAGATACAGCTTGTTGTTATATTCGAATGCCGAGGCGTCGATGGCCCAGCGGTCGGCGGTAGTGTCGGCGACTTTGCCCTTGAACGTCCAGGCGAGGCTGGTGGGATCGGCATTGTCATTCTCGAGGACGTAAATCCGATGATTGTTGTTGTTGCCATCGTCGCCCGCGAAATACATATACCACTTGTTGTTGAACCGGTGCAGCTCGGGCGCCCAGATCTCTTTGGAATACGGCCCCGCGGCGGGCGCGTTCCAGATGGTCACCGGGACGGCTTTCGACAGATTGGACATCCTGCCCGTCGGCCAGATCGCCAGCCGGTTGCCCAGGGTATTCATGTAATAATACATGGTGTCCTGCTGGATGACCCAGGGATCGGGGCCGCTGGTGAGCAGGGGGTTCGTGAAGGTGGAATCAATAGGGGTGGGTGACGACGGCTTAACGCCGTCGCCACCGTGGGAGCATGCGATGATCAGGATCATCGGCAGAAGAAATAGGTGCTTCATTAATATCCGGGATTTTGTTTTAGGTTAGGATTGATGTCGAGATCGAGTCGCGGGATGGGCATGAATTCGTCGCGGCCCTTTTTGAAATTTGCGAAGCCGGGATCACGGCCGGCGAGACCGGTGCCCAGATCGCC
Organism: Puia sp.; assembly: GCA_035550615.1. Classification (GTDB taxonomy): domain Bacteria; phylum Bacteroidota; class Bacteroidia; order Chitinophagales; family Chitinophagaceae; genus Puia. Next base: position 8,526 of record DASZOW010000174.1, on the reverse strand, counting down.
CCAGCGGGCAAGGTCTTCCCAACGATGCCCTTCGCCAGTGAGTTCGGTGATGCGTTCGTGTTTGAGCTGGGTAAGGAAATCGGCCTGGTCGAGGCCCGGTTTGGCGGTGCTGAGCGGCGCGAGGCCGGCGCGCTCGCGGACCATATCGACATAAGGATAGGCGGCGGTCGTCTGGCCCTGGGCATTCAGCGCTTCGGCATACAACAGCAGCACGTCGGCATAACGCAGATACCTATAGTTATTCCCGGAGTGAAAGACTTCGCCGGTCATCACGGAGTCATCGAGCTCTTTTCTAAAACAGACCTCCGTGGTGTTGCCATGCGCGACGCTGGGGTCGGTGGCGAGGCCGAGGCTGCTCCAGGTCTTGCCATAGGCTAACGTATACGCAGGACCGCGGACGTCGGTGGAGTCATACAGAAATGTCGCCGCCAGCCGGGGATCGCGGCCGCCGCTCGTGGTCTTCTCCTGCAGGAATTCCCAAACAGGCCAGCGGCGGGCCTGGCCATCGGTAAAGCCGATCGGCGCAGGGGCGAAGAAGGGCGGGATGCTGGTGCCGTAGTTGAGCTGCCCCACGTCCGAGCCCAGATGGGTGTCGTCGTCATGGTTGTCGGCGGGATTGAGGGCATTCTGCCATTCGAACACGGATTCGCTATTGTTCTCCGAGGTCTCGATGAAATTGGAGCGGTAGTTGGGGACGAGCTTATAGAGACCGGCGCCGGGGCCCGTGATCAGCCATGCAAAGGCGGCCGCGGCTTTGTCGTATACATGCTGCTGCATATAGGTCTTGCCGAGCATCGCATAGGCGGCACCGGCAGTGGCGCGACCGACATTGTTCACGTCATACGAATTAGGCAGCATGGTAGTCGCCGCGGTGAAGTCGGCGGCGGCCTGGGCGAATATGCTGTCCTGGGGCATCGTGGCCGGGTAGTCGGTGGGTTTGGAAGTATGCCGCATGATCGGCACGTTGCCATAGATCGTGGCGAGGTCGTAGTAGAAGAACCCGCGATTGAAGTAGGCTTCGCCGATCAGCTGTTTTTTGAGATTGGCGTCCATATTTATGTCGGGCACATTGTCGAGCACCTGGTTACAGCGGTTGATGCCCATGTAGTCGTCCTGGTAGACGCTGGTGTTGAGGTAGTCGGTATAGTCGGTGATATTGAACGCGTCGTAGGTGTTGATGATGTCGGCGTTCGGACTGGTGCTATAGCCTTCGTCGGCGCGGATCATGGTCATGAAATAATGCCAGCGCGAGAGCCCTTCCCGGTGATAGGTGCTGTAGATCGCGTTGACACCTTCCTGGGCGTCGGACGCTGTTTTCCAGAAGGATTGCGTGGTGACCGCTATGTTGTCCTGCAGTTTGAAGTCCTTTTGACAGGAGGCGAGAGCGAGCAGTGCGAAGATATAATAGAGTGTCTTTTTCATTGCGAATGTTTTTAGAAGTCAAATTGGATACCGGCGGAGAGGACACGAGAAGGAGGCCAGTTGCCGACGTCGAACCCGCGTTCCAGCAGGCCGTTTCCGACCACGTCCGGGTCGAGGCCTTTGTAGCCCGTAATGGTCAGCAGGTTCTGGCCGCTGATGAAGATGCGGGCGTTGGAGATGCCGGCGCGGCTCCAGGTCTTGTCGGGCAGCGAGTATCCCAGCTCTACGTTGCGAATCCGCACATAGGAGGCATTCTCGAGCCAGCGGGAGGTCTGGGCCAGGTTGTTGGTCGTGGCGGAGGGATCGCTGGGTTGTTCGAGGGCGAGCCGCGGATCTTTGCCGTTGGGGTTGGCGGTAGACCAGGGGTCGATGTCCTTGCGGAAGTTGGTGTGCTGATAGCTATCGAGGACGCGGCGCACGTCGTCGTAGACATGATAACCGAAGACCCCAACGAGCTGGATGTTGAGCGTGAAGTGGTGGTAAGAGGCATTGAACTGTGCGCCGGCCTGGAGAGTGGGCCAGGGCGAGCCGACGTATTGGCGGTCGTCGTCGTTGATCTGGCCGTCGCCGTTGGCGTCGACATATTTGACGTCGCCGGGTTTGGCATTGGGTTGAATGATCTGGCCCGATTTGTTGACATAGTTAGTGACCTCGGCCTGGCTTTTGAAGATGCCCGCGTCTTTGATGACGTACCATTGGCCGATGGAGTGGCCTACTTCGGCGCGGATGAAGTTGGCGGGTTCGATATAGTCGATCTTGTGGCCCTGGGCGTCGGTGCCCTGGTTGCCCACCGAGATCACCTTGTTGTCGATGGTGGTGAGGTTGCCCGAGAGATCCCATCTGAACGGCTGTTGCGGGTTGCTGTGATAGGTGACGCTGAGCTCGATGCCCTGGTTTTGAATGGTGGCGGCATTGACGACGGTGGTCTGGGTTAGTTGCTGCACCACACCGAGGTAGAGCGCTTCGGGCAGGCCGACGAGCACGCCGGTGGAGCGGCTTCGATAGAGATCGGCGGTGATCGAGACGCGGTTGTGGAGGATGTTGGCGTCGAAACCGATGTTGCCTTCCGTCCGTGTTTCCCAGTGGACGTCGGGGTTATTCAGCGCTGCCTGGTACTGGCCTACCACCGGCGTTTGGCCGACGCCATAGACGGCGCGTGGCGCATTGTTGAGCACCGCCAGATAGGGGAACGAGTTGAGGGCGTCGAGACTATTGCTGATGCCTAGCTGGCCATAAGAGCCGCGGATCTTGAGGTCGTCGATCCAGCCGACATTGAACCATTGCTCCCTGCTGATGCGCCAGGCTGCGGCTGCGGAGGGGAAATAGCCGGTGCGTTTGTCGGGTCCGAAGCGGCTGTCTTCGTCTATACGGCCCGTGACCGTCAGCAGGTACTTGTCGTTGAAGGCGTAGTTGATGCGGCCGAGGAAACCGTGTTGCCGCCAGTTGACGCTGGTGCCACCGGCGACGCTTGCGGCGCCGCCCGCGGTTGTGGGAGTCGTGTAGAGAGTGCCGCCGGCGGTTACGAGGCCGGTAATGGCGGCGGTGGTAAAGTCCGTTTTGTCGAGGGTGCGGGCGAAGCCGAAGACCGCGTTGAGGCTATGCAGGCCGAAGGTCTTATTGATATTGAGCGTGTGCTCCATGAGGAAGTTCGTAAAGGTCTGGCGGGTTTCGGTGACGCTGGTGGCCGGGGGTTGGTTCTCGTAGCGCCAGATGCCCGTGTCACGAACTTCTTTATTGTAATAGAAGCTGACTTCGGCGCCGGTATTGAAGCGGTAGGAGAGCCAGTTGTTGAATTTGAATTCCGCATAGGCGTTGCCGATGATGCGGCTGTCGCCGGCGTAGATCTTGTCCAGGTTGGCGACCGCGACGTAGTTATTCGCAAAGGTCGGCAGGTCGTTGGTGCCGAAGCCCCAGCCGGCGGGGTCGCTGGGGATGCTGGTGTATTGCGGTCCCTGGACGGCGATGATGGGCGGCATGGTAGGCGCCTCATAGAAGGCGTTGATGCTTCCGCCGGGGTAGTAGTTCTGCGAGGTATTTGCGAGGACGTTCTCGCCGAAGGTGAGGCGGCCTTTGTGCGTCTCCGTATTGATGCGGAGGCTGGGGCGATGGTATTGGTTGCCGATGAGTACGCCCTGGTTGTTGTAGTAGTTGCCCGAGATAAAATAGGTCGTGCCGGCGCCGCCGCCCGAGAGAGCGATGTTATAGTCCTGGTCGTTGCCGGTGCGGGTGATGGCGTCCTGCCAGTTCGTGTTGATGGAGGGGCTGGCGATCTGGGCCTGTACGCCGACAGGCAGCGTTACGCCCGAGTTGGCATATTCCGTTTGGTCCGTTTTCAGGTAGCCGGCAGCGTCCATGACGTTCCATTTTTTCGGCAGTGTTTGGATGCCGTATTTGGCCGATACGTTGATGACGGCGGGGCCGGTCTTGCCGTGTTTGGTGGTGATGATGATGACCCCGTTGCCGGCTCTCGACCCATAGATCGCGGCTGCGGAGGCGTCTTTGAGGATCTGGACGCTGGCGACATCGTTGGGGTTGAGGACAGGATTGACGTCCGAAAGCATGCCGTCGACGACGTAGAGCGGGTCGCTGGCCGTGAAGCTGCTGACGCCGCGGATCTCGACGGTGGGGTTGATGCCCGGGTTGCCCTGGTTGCGGACGGTGACGCCGGGGACGAGGCCCTGGAGCGTTTCGCCGACGGTGCCGCCGGTGATCTTGCCCGCGTTGGTCATGTTCACTACGCCGGTGGCGCCGGTGAGGTCTTTTCTTCTGACCGTCTGGTAGCCGATGACGACGGCCTCGTTGAGATCGGTGGTCTCGGGGGCGAGAGTGATGGTGAGGACCGTTTGCGCTTTAAGCTGGATCTGTTGTTGCTGGTAGCCGACGTAGCTGAAGACGAGGGTGGCGTCGGAGCTCGAGACGTCGATGGTGAAGGTGCCGTCGTCACGGGTGGTGGTGGCGTTGGTCGTGCCTAGTTCCTTGATGGTGACGCCGGGGAGGGGTTCGCCTTTGGCGTTGGTGACTTTGCCGGTGATGGGCGTGGCGTAATTGGCCGGGTCTTCTCTGGTGGCCGGCGGGTCGTCATGTTTTTGGCGGGTTTGCGGCGACCGGGTGATGACGACGAGGTTGTCGGTGATCTTATGATAGCTGAGGGGTGTGTTGGCGAGGACTTTGGCCAGGACGTCTTCGAGGGTGGCGTCTTTGACGTTGATGGAGACTGTTTGTTGTTTCGGGAGGATGTCGTCTTTGTAGACGAAGCGGAAGAAGCCCTGGTTCTCTATGGCTTTGAAGACCTTTTTCAGCTGGACATTTTCCAGCCGGAGGCTGATGTTCCTTGCCTGGCCATAGGTGTTGGCGAATGACTGGGTGGAAAGGGCGATGATGAAAATGACAGTGAGTTTGGTCATCAGCAGGTATTTGGTGAGTGAGCCGCGTGCGCAAAAGAGCGCCCGGCGTCCAAATTTTTGCATAATTTAGATGTTGAGTAAGTAATGAAATGGTGAGTTTGGCGGGCGGGGACGTGCTGCAACACGGTCTCCGCTTTTTTTATGTGCTGGGGATTACGTTGGTTTTTTCATAATGCGAATGTTTTGGTTTTATTCTACAATCGTTTTTTTGCCGCAATTTGGTTTTTTTGGGAGGGGTTAGGGCGTTATGGTCACCTCTTTCTTGTGGATCGAGTAATGGAAGTCGCCGGTCATCCGCAGCGCTTGCATGATCTGGTCGAGGCTTTCGTCTTCGAAGACAGCGGTGAAGCGGGCGGTCTTTAGTTTATCGTCGGTGATGGTCACCCGGGCGCCGTACCAGCGTTCGATCTGGTGGGCGATATCTTCCAGGCTGCGATCGTCGAAGGCCAGTTTATTTTTTGTCCACAGCGTTTCTATGTAGCTGCTATCCTTGACCTGGTAATGGACTTTGCCGAGGGTCATGAGGGGTTCGTCGGCGTCGGCCTCTTTGGTCTTTATGTTGGTGACGGCGACCTCGTTATTTTGGACGATGAGTTTTTCGCTGGGTTGGAGAATGATCTTTTTGCCGGGGTTGTTCTTTAGGGTGATTTCGACGGAGCCCTGGAAGAGGCTGGTCTCGGTATGTTTGTCGTTGCCATAGCACTGGACGTTGAAGCACGTGCCGAGGACGCGGATATCGATGGTGGCGGTATGGATGAGGAAGGGGTGGTTTTTGTCGCGGGCGACGTCGAAATAGGCTTCGCCGGTGAGGGTGACTTCGCGGTTCGGGTTTTGGTCGTCGATCTTATACGTCAGGCGGCTGTCGGCGTTGAGCCAGACGAGGGTGCCGTCGGGAAGCTGGAGTTTCGAGCGCGAGCCGGCGCGGGTGCTGACGGTATTATAGCCCTGGGCGGCGTTTTGGGATCTATGCTGGTAGATGGCGACCAGGAGGATGGCGCCGATGAGGGCGGCGGCGATGGATGCGGTCTGGCGGATCTTGCCGATGGACCGGAGTTTTGCGCGGGGGGCGGGGTTTTCGTATTGGAGGACGGGGTTAGCGAGGTGGGTGCTGAGGCGTTGGAGGTGGCGGTTGAAGGAGGCGGCGCCCACATTTTGGGCTTCGCCGGGTTGGGAGGCGGCGGCGGCATTTTGGCGGTTTTGGCGCCAGATGTTGGTGAACAGTTCCACGCGTAGGCTCCACTCCGGGTGATCGCGGAGGAGGGAGGTCAGTTCGGTGAGATCGTCGGGGGTTGCTTCGCCGGCGAGTTTGAGGCTGACGAGGAGCCAGAAGCGGTCTTCGAGTGGGTCTGTAGAATCCTTCATTACGGATATAGACACGAGGAGTGGGCGGGATGTACCAAAGGGTGCAAAAAAAACCGCCCCGAAGGGCGGTAGTTAGATAACGGCACCTTCGGCAGAGCCGTCGGGGGCCCCTGGGCCTGCGGAGCCGCCAAAGCGGCGACTGCCATGTTCAAAGCCGTGAGGGCCGTAACCATCGCGACCGCCATGTTCAAAGCCGCGAGGACCGAAACCGTCGCGATTGCTGAAGCCGTGATGCATCTTTTCGAACTGGGAATATTGTTCCGGTGTCAGCACCGACTTATAGGTGTTGTTGCGTTTTGCCAGGAGGGTCTTCATCTGTTCCTTTTTCTGCCGGGGCAGGAGGTTATCGTTGTCATGGATCGCCTTGACCTGGCTGTGCAGGTTTTCCTGGCCTGCTTTGAGTTTGGCGACCTGGTCGTCGGTGAGGTTGAGCCGCAGCTTCAGACGTTCGAGGCGGGCGGCTTCCATGACCTGGCGGTTCTCGTCCATTCTTTTTTGCTTTGCCGCGAGCAGGTCCCTTTGCCGGGGCGTGAGGAGGGCGGCGAGTTTGTCCTTCTTCTCTTTATTAAGGACTAGCAGGCCGGCTTTGTATTGTTTGAGGGTGAGGTTGTCCTGTGCAAACAGATCGGCGGCTTTCCGGCGGTATTCTTTGTTTATCGCTATGAATTGTTTGCGTTGTTCGGGGGTGTAGTGGATGCGGGGGTGCTGGCTCCAGCGGTGCATTCCATACTGATGGTAGCTAGAATCGGCGGGGGCTGTGGTCTGTGCCTGTGCCTGAGCCTGTGCTGTCCAGCCCAGGAAGAGTGCTCCTACAAGGAAGAAAGCCTTTTGGAGGAGGGGAAAGAAATGTCGATTCATGGTTTTATATGTTTTATGGATATAAGATTCGGGGGGGGCGGGATTGGTTTAATGGATGGGTGGCGTAGACACCTGGAAAATCGGGGGTTTTACCGAATTGTGGAGGCGGCCGGGGGGATCCGGGACGGCAAGGCGGGGGATATCAGGGGGTGATCGTTTTTTCGAGGATGTCGAGGGCTCTGGCGGACTCTTCGAGGTTCATCCAGCCGAAGCCGAGGCGGGTGGCGTTGAGGGAGGCGGGGCGGGTGTTGTGGATCAGGCCGTTGGGCAGGATGATGCCCTGGGTTTTCATGCGTTCGGAGAGGGCGGGCAGGGGATAGGCGGGGTCGAAGCGGGCCCATACGGCGAGGCCGCCATCGGGGATGCGGAAGTCGATGACGCCGGCAAAGCGTTTTTTGAGGTTTTCGCAGAGGAAGTCGCGGCGCAGGTGGTATTCGTGCAGGGACTTTTTCATGAGGCGTTTGATGGTGCCGTCTTCGAAGAGGTCGCAGAGGGCCAGCTCGAGAATGGGATCGCCCTGGGTGTCGATGACCTGGCGCAGCCGGGCCAGCTCGAGGATGAGGTTGGGCGGCGCGATGACATAACCGGTACGCATAGCCGGCGAGATGGTCTTGCTGAGCGTCCCGATATAGATCACCATGCCATGGGTATCGGAGCTCACCAGCGGCAGGATCGGGCTGCTGTTATAATGATAGTCGTAGTCATAGTCGTCCTCGATGATGATGAAGCCGTAGCGTTCCGCGAGGGAAAGGAGGCGGATGCGCCGGGCGGCACAGAGGGTGACGGTAGTGGGGTAATGGTGATGCGGATTGACATAGAGGGCCTTGAGCTTTTTCTTTTTGCACAGCGTTTCGATGGCGTCGACATCGATCCCATCGTTATCCACGGGGACGCGGATAAGGTCCATGCCGGCATTCATAAAGGTCCTGTCCGCATAATAATAGCTCGGCTCGCCGACGACGACGGTATCGCCCTTGCCGAACAGCACGGATGTCAGCAGATAGAGGCCCATGGTGCTGCCGCGGCTGATGAGGATGTTTTCGAAGGTCGTTTGCAGTCCGCGGGTATCGTTGAGATAATGGGAGAGGATGGTGCGGAAGCGGGTGACGCCGGGGACCTCTACATACGAGGTGTATTTGAGATTTACTTTTTTCAACAGTACGGAACGGAAGGCCTTGGCGATCTCGTCCATGGGGATCAGCCGTGGATCGGGGCCGTCATGGAAGCCGATGATATGGCGGTTCGGCATCGCCGGGCTTTTTATCACCTTGTTTACCGGCACGGTATAGCCTGTGGCCGCCGCAAAGGAATGGGGCCGTGTCGTGCCGTTGAGCTGGCGCGGGTTGATCTCGGGCAGTTTCGAGCTGGTGAAGGAGCCTTGCGAGGGGCGCATTTCGATCCAGCCCTGTGCATCGAGCTCTTCGTATGCCCGGACCACGGTGATGCGATGGACGTCCAGAAGCTCGGATAGTTGCCGGGT
>DASZOW010000173.1:0-14998 GCA_035550615.1 Puia sp. | reverse complement strand
CCAATTTTACCGTGCGCGGGTTCGCGGAAAGGAACGCCATCAACTCCCCAATACAGGGGACGGCCGCGGATATGATCAAATTGGCCATGATCCGCATACATGAGGAATTTACCCGCCAGGGGTTGCGCTCGAAAATGCTGCTGCAGGTGCATGACGAGCTTGTCTTTGACGCCTATAAAGCTGAGTTAGATATAATTAAACCCATAATAATGCGTTGTATGCAGACTGCGCTTCCCCTGCCCCAGGAGGTGCCGGCTCTGGCCGAAATGGGTTCCGGCGTCAACTGGCTGGAAGCGCATTGACGATCCGGTTTTTAGCTTTTATTAACAACTTATTTATTCATGAGCAACAAACCTTCGGGCTCTGTTGTAGTCAAAGTACATAAATAAACAATAACATATGAGAAGCACGCGTACCATATTCTCACTGCTGCTGGCAGTCCTTACGGTTCCGGGAACTGTCCTTGCGCAGACCGCACCCCCATCCCAGGAGCAGGCTGGGCCCCCGCCGCAGCAGCAACAGGAATGGCCGAGAAGTTTTACGACGGACGACGGCGCCGTTATCAAGATCTACCAGCCGCAACCGGAAGGCTTTGCAGACAATGTGCTGAAATCCCGCTGGGCGATCTCCGTACTGGAACCTGGCAAATCGGACCCCGTTTTCGGGACTTTTTGGTCTGTGGCCAATGTCGAAACAGACAGGGATAACCGCCGGGTGATCATCCAATCCGCTAAAGTTCCCAATGTCCGGTTTCCCGGGCAGACAGACGATAATTTCACCAATAGCCTAAAAACGGCGCTGGAAGCGAATTTACCTCAGGCCGCCGGCGACCTCTCCCTCGACGAGATCCTTGCGGGTCTGGACGAGAACACGGAACAAAAAAAGCTCTCCAAGGATCTCAATACGCAGGCTCCCCGTATTATCTATGCCGACCAGCCATCCCTGCTGGTGTTGATCGATGGACAGCCGAAGTTGCAGACGAGCAAGGACTGGGGTCTGGATGTCGTCGTGAACAGCCCGTTCACCATCGTGAAAGCCCATGACAATAATTTTTATCTCTATGGCGGCAAACACTGGTACCAGGCGCAATCCGCCACCGGTCCCTATTCCCCCGCCGGAAATATTCCTTCCGAACTCAACCAGGTGCAAAGCGCCGTCGACAATGCCAACAGCGCTAACGCCGGTTACCAGGACTCCGCCTCTGCCGCACAGGACAAGGAAGTGTCCAATATCATCGTGAGCACTTCTCCCGCCGAACTGATCCAGACCAATGGGAAAGCCAACTTCAATCCGATCTCCGGCACCAATCTTTCTTATGCCGGCAACTCGTCCAACGACATCTTCCAGGATGGGAGCTCGGGAAAATATTATGTGCTGATCTCCGGCCGCTGGTATTCTTCCGGCTCGCTCAATGGCGGCTGGCACTATATCGCCAGCAATTCACTGCCCGCGGACTTTGCAAAGATCCCCGAAGGAAGCCCCAAGGATAATGTGCTCGCCAGCGTAGCCGGAACGGATGCCGCACGCGAAGCCGTCATGGATGCCCAGATCCCGCAGACCGCTAAGGTGGACCGGAATACGGCTTCCACCACGGTCAACTACAACGGCGATCCCCAGTTCTCTCCGCTGCAAGGTACCGATATGCAATATGCGACCAACACCGGTTCGAATGTGATCGAAGATCATGGGGTATATTATACTGTCGACAATGGCGTCTGGTTTCAATCCTCGAGCCCCGACGGACCCTGGACGGTTGCTACGGAGCGACCCGATGAAGTGGACAGGATCCCGCCGACATCTCCGCTCTACAACACGAAATATGTCTATATCTACGATGTTACCCCGGACTATGTTTATATGGGTTATACGCCGGGATACCTGAATACTTATATCTACGGTCCCACGGTAGTATATGGAACGGGATACTATTACAATCCATGGTATGACGGGTTCTACTATCCCCGGCCCTGGACCTGGGGTTTCAATGTCTGCTATAATCCCTGGGCCGGTTGGACCCTCGGCTACGGCCTTGGCTTCGGTTGGTTCCACTTCGGTCTTGGCTTCGGTTGGGGTCACGGCTGGGGCGGCTGGGGCGGCGGCGGCTGGTGGGGCCCGCGCGTCTATCACCCCGCTTATGCCTGGGGTGGATACAGGAACTATGGGTTCTATGGCCGCAACTCGTATCGCAACAGGAATATTTATTATTCCACCAGCTTTCACACCAACATCTATGCCGGCCGTGGCGGCGTCTTTACCCGCGACAACCATTCTTATTATAATCGCACCGGTGGAAGAGCGTTCGGCGGCGGCAGGACCTTTGGAACTGGTAGCAGGACCTTCGGAACGGGAGGAAGACCGACCGTGTCCAGACCCGGCTCTGGCAACAGCGTATTCTCCGATCGTCAGGGAAATGTATACCAGCGGAACCGGTCCACAAATCAATGGCAGCAACGTCAACCCAACAATTCCTGGCGCCCGGTACAAAATTCCAATATGAGGCAGAACCTGAACCGGCAACAGCAGATGTTCAACCGCGGACAGGTACGTCAACAGACCTTCCAACAGTCTCGCAGCTTGAGCCCTGCACCCCGGTCATCCGGTGGCGGCGGGTTCAGGCCTTCCGGCGGCAGCAGACCTTCCGGTGGCGGCGGCGGCAGCAGGCCTTCGGGCGGTGGTGGCAGCAGGCCTTCGGGCGGCGGCGGCGGTTTCCATCGTCACTAAAAAACTTACCTTTGCAAAAAGCCCGCTCCGCGGGCTTTTTCATTACGACCATCATGACTCCGACGATATATTACTGTTATGACGCGTATTGCGGCTGGTGCTACGGCTTTAGCCCGATAATCCGGCGCATTTATGAAGAATACCGAAGCACCCTTGCCTTCGAAGTCCTGTCCGGGGGCATGATCCTGCCCGAAAAACCACGGCCCATCGGCGTTATGGCCGGCTATATCCAAAAGGCCTATAAGACCGTGGAAGAAAGCACCGGTATCCGCTTCGGTGAAGACTGGCTATGGCATATCTTTCATCCTGAGGAAAGCGACTGGTACCCCAGCTCGGAAAAACCGGCCATTGCTCTCTGCGTCTTCAAAGACTATCATCCCGATCTGGCGGTGCTTTTTGCGGGAGAACTTCAATATGCTCTCCACTTCGAAGGGCGTGATCTCTGTGACGACGAGGCCTATCGCCATCTTTTAGAAAAATATAAGATCCCTGAAAAAGATTTTTTCGCCAAATTGCATCACCCCGCATATAAGGAAAAAGCTTATGATGAATTCGCGCTGGTGAGACAGCTGACCGTCACCGGTTTTCCTACCGTATTTTTACAGGTAGCCGAATCGAAATTTTACCTGCTCACCAGGGGCTATACAGATTACAGGGCCATGAAGAACAGGCTCGATCAGGTACTCGGAAATCTGCCAGGAGACGCTGGTGATCCGGCTTTGCAGTGAAAATATTTGCCCCTGAATCGTCGATTAACATTAACTTGCATGTCCCTAAAATTTCATTAATGCGCCCTGGCGCGAATAAAATGATTTCATGGAATATAACAAGATCATAGCAGTAACCGGCTTGCCTGGACTTTACGAATTACTGAGCAGCAAAACAGACGGCGCGATCGTCCGTTCCCTGGATGACAAATCCACCCGTTTCGTCTCCAGCCGCATTCACAATTTTTCTCATCTCGAAAGCATCGAGGTATATACTGTTCGCGATAACGTGAACCTGGTCGATGTGCTCAAAGCCATGGAAGCCAGCTCTGAAAAATTACCCGATGAAAAAGACAATGCCGCACTGAAGAATTATTTCAGCAAGGTATATCCCGATCTGGATTTCGATAGGGTCTATAGCAGCGATCTGAAGAAAATGGTAAAATGGTTCCATGTCCTCAAATCGAACAATGTCGAGATCAAATTGTCACAACCGATAGAAGAGGATGCTTCGGAAGTCGCCGAACCGGAACAGCCGGAGGAAAAGCCTGCTCCGAAGAAGCCGAAGAAAACAGCGGAAGAAAAGGCAACAGCGAAAGCGGAAGAACCGGCCAGGGAAAAGCCGGCGGCAAAGAAAAAAGAAGCGGAGGCCGGGGAAGAAAAACCGGCGGCGAAGGCGAGTTCAAAGAAAACCGCCAGGGAAACAGCCGGGGAAAAAACCGCTGCGAGCGTAAAGAAAACAGCCAAAGAAAAGGAAGAGACGGCAGCAGCCGACAAACCCAAAAAGACAACTAAAAAGAAAAGTGAATGACGCCCACAGCTGATCTGAAGAAACCCGAGCGGCATTTTTTGCCCGCCGACTATGCGATCACAGATTGGAAAAACCTGGAACCCTATTTTCAGGATCTCGAAAAACGCCCTCTCGACACGAGAGCCGAGCTGGAAAAATGGTTGCTGGATATCAGCGAACTGGAAGCCGTGGTGAGTGAAGATGTCTGCTGGCGCCAGATCAGGATGACCTGTGACACCGAAAATAAGGAATACGAAGAAGCATTCAATTACTTCTGTCTGCAGATCCAGCCGCAGATACAACCTTACGCCGACCGGCTCAACCGGCGTTTAGTGGAAAACCCTCATACCCGGGAACTCGATCAAAAGGAATATTTTACCTATCTGCGCAGCGTGCGCAAAAAGATCGATCTGTTCCGGGAAAGCAATATCCCGCTCTACGCCGAATCCAGCGTGCTCGGGCAACAATATGGCGTCATTTCCGGTAAAATGACAGTTGAGGTCAACGGCCAGGAATACACGCTTCAACAAGCCTCAAAATTCCTGGAAAACCCGGACCGCACACTGCGGGAAAGCGTATACCGAAAGGTGCAGGAACGCCGGCTGCAAGACAAAGAACCGCTGAACGACCTATACTCCAAACTGATAGGGATCAGGCATCAGATCGCTCAAAACGCCGGCTTTGCCAACTACCGGGACTATAAATTCGAAGAGCTGGGCCGGTTCGATTATACCAAAGAAGATTGCTATCGGTTTCATGAGGCTGTACGTGAGCATGTTCTCCCGCTCGTGAACAAGATCAACGAGAAAAAGAGAAAAAAACTGGGACTCGATACACTGCGGCCATGGGACGGTGAGGCCGAACCCGCGGGGACCGAACCGCTCCGCCCGTTTACAAACGGCCAGGATCTGCTGAAAAAGACGATGGCCTGTTTCGACAAGCTCAACCCTTTCTTCGGGGACTGTCTCCGTACCATGCAGAAGATGGGCCGGTTCGACCTGGAAAGCCGCAAGGGAAAAGCTCCCGGCGGTTATAACTGCCCGTTAGCAGAAACGGGCGCACCATTCATCTTCATGAATGCCTCGGGTCAGATGGGCGATCTCACTACCATGGTCCACGAAGGCGGGCACGCTATCCATTCCTTCCTCTCCCATCCCTTGAAACTGAGTAGCTTCAAGGAATATCCAATGGAGATCGCGGAAGTGGCAAGCATGTCGATGGAACTGTTCAGCATGGATCACTGGGAATTGTTCTTCGACAATAAAAACGATTTAGCACGCGCACGCGAACACCAGCTGGAAAGAGTCATCTCCATCTTCCCGTGGATCGCTACGATCGATAAATTCCAGCACTGGATCTACGAGAATCCTACCCATACGCTGGAAGAAAGAAAACAAAAATGGATGGACATCCTCGAAGAATTTTCTTCGCAATCGGTGGATTGGTCGGGATTGCAGCACTATCGGGAATTCGGCTGGCAAAGACAGCTGCATCTTTTCGAAGTGCCGTTCTACTACATCGAATACGGCATTGCACAACTAGGCGCCATCGGTTTATGGATGCAGTATAAGAATAACAAAGAGAAGGCATTAAGTAATTACATTCAGGCACTGTCATTAGGCGGCACCAGAACGCTGCCCGAATTATTCCAGGCAGCAGGTCTCAAATTCGACTTTTCGAAAGAACATATCAAACAGCTGATGGCATTCGTCAGCGCAGAAATGGAAAAGTAAAAAATACCTGAAAGTAGTAGAAAGAACGCTTGTTCGTATGCTTTTTTCCGGCTATATTTGCAATGAATCGATAGAGAAATGTTGGCGGCACGAGCTGCGTCAATATAAAGAAGCTACTAATCAGAGCCTTAACCAAAAGTCCCGGTGTTTCTACATCGGGGCTGTCTTTTTTTTGCTTAAAGATCCTGGTGATTACAACTCTTACAAACGCCGCTGATCAACATGTCCACCTGCTCCTTTACATAGCCACCCGGAAGCTCGATGGAAGGAACAGCCACATGCTCTAGACAAACGGTATTCCCGCAGGCGTTGCAGATAAAGTGAACATGATCATCATGATGTTGTCCACCGGAACAGTCGTCTTTGCATAACGCATAACGTATAGAATTATCCGAGGTCGGTATACTATGTATCAGCCCTTTTTCAAGAAAAGTCTGCAATGTCCTGTAGATCGTCACCCGATCGAATTTTTCGCCGGCTTTTTTCTCGATATCGCTATGCGATAACGCACCCTCCTGTTGAAGGAACAGCTCCAGGATCCTCTTCCGCCCACCGGTGATGCTCAAATGATTTTTTTTCAGCAGATCATCGACTTTTTTTTCAATCATAATTATCCAGGATTATTATTGAACAATCCGTTTGCAAAACGCGGTACGGCCGCCTTCTCCTTCAAAAGATTGGCAATATCCTTTTCCAGCTCATCCATCTCGTCCTTTTTTAAGCCATCATAGATCTTCCGTACACGCCCGCCTTTGTCCACCAGCGCTATAAACTGCGTATGTAAAAACTGCTCGTTGATATTCATCGCATTGTTCTTCGGGTCATCGAGCATATACCCTGAACGGGCAAGATGATACAGGCTGTCCTTACGACCTGTGAGAAAAAACCATCGGGTCGGGTCGGCGCCCAGCGAATCGGCATAGTGCTTCATCCGCCCGACACTGTCCGTCTCCGGATCCACCGTATAAGACAATAGACGAAAATCCGGCTCTTTTGCATAGTCGGTAGCCAGCTTCTTCATATTCGTATTCAGCTTGGGACAAATCCCTCTGCATGTCGTGAAAAAATACTCCGCCACATAGACCTTTCCGGCGACATCCTTTTCGGTGATCACCCGGCCTTCCTGGTCCTTAAAGGAGAACGATGGGACATAGCTCAAAACCGGTAACACCGGTTTGCCGAAACCAGGAACGATCTGTCCCAGGGCAAAATAGAATCCCACGAACAGCAGCACAAAAAAGCCTGCCAGAAAAAAAACTCTTCTCTTATTCATAACGCTGTAAAATTTTGGGGCTCGCGCCCGCTGTAAAATTACGCATTGTTGCGCAAAATTTATTTGCAACGGTGTTGCAAAACACTTATTTTTGTCGCCCATGTTCAGAAAGCTCCATCTCGATGCCCTGGGCGTCACCGCCTCCCTGCTATGCGCTATTCATTGCGCTGTCCTCCCGCTGCTTATGGCGTCGCTACCCATATTGGGCGTCAATATCATCCACAATGCGGTTTTCGAATACGGCATGATCACCGTGGCCTTTGGCATCGGCACCGCGGCGCTCTGGCACGGCTTCTTCCGGCATCACCGCCGGCTAACCCCCTGGTTTCTTTTTGCGACAGGAATGATCTTCCTGATAGCCAAAGAAATATGGCCGGATTATGAGCTGGGCTTGCTCCCCTTTGCCGTCGTGTTCATCATCGGAGCTCATGGTCTCAACTACCGCTGGTGCCGTAGCCGCGCCCGACATTAGATTTTCCCGATCCGGCAACCGCCACTGCCGGCAATTTGTTAACTTTGTGCCGTAAAAAGCGCTTCATTATGATCAAGACAGGCAACCCGGTCATCAGCATCTATACCGAAATGACTCCCAACCCGGAAACGATGAAATTCGTGGCCAACAAGTTATTGTATCCCGGTAAGATCATCGATTTCCCGGATGTCGAAGCCGCCAAACCCTCCCCGCTCGCCATCGAGCTCTTCGGCTTTCCGTTTATCAAAAGCGTATTCATCGCCAGCAACTTCGTAACGCTTACCAAGACGGCAGACACCGACTGGGACGATGTCATCCCCGCCATCCGCCAATTCCTGAAAGAATACCTGGAAGAAGGCAAACCCGTGATCAATGAAGACGAGATCGTTGTCGTCAAAAAAGAAGGCAATATCATCGACGCGGACGATGACGACGTCGTAAAACGCATCAAAGAACTCCTCGAGAACTATGTCAAACCCGCCGTGGAAATGGACGGGGGCGCCATCCAGTTCAAAAGCTATAACGACGGCGTCGTCAACCTGATGTTACAGGGCTCCTGCTCGGGCTGTCCCTCTTCCATGATCACGCTGAAAGCCGGCATCGAAGGGATGATGAAACGTATGATCCCGGAAGTCAAAGAAGTCGTGGCCGAAGCTGAATAATGGTGGTCCACGAGATCCTCCAACAATTCATCACCGATTTGCGCCAGACCGGCTGGTGGGAATTCGTCGCCGTTATAGCCGGCATCCTCAGCGTCTGGTTCAGCCGTACGGAAAATATCCTCGTTTATCCCACCGGGATCATCAACACCGTCATCTATGTCGGACTTAGCTTCCATTCCTCCCTCCTCGGCGAGGCCAGCGTAAATCTCTATTACACCGCCCTGAATATCTACGGCTGGATCGCCTGGACCAGGAAGAACGACCAACGACAATATATCCTGCATGTGACCCGCTCGACAACCCTTGAATGGACACAACACCTGGCTTTCTTTACTTTCTTCTACACCGTCGAATTTTTCGCCCTGACATATCTGAAAAAGAATTTCGCCCCGCTGGCCATTCCCTGGGCCGACGCATTCGCGTCCGCAACCGCTTATACCGGCATGTGGCTGATGACAAGAAAAAAGCTGGAAAGCTGGTATTGGTGGATCGCAACGAATATCTCGTCGATCCCGCTCTACTTTGTAAAACATTATGTCTTTACGAGCGTGTACTATATTATCTTGCTGATCCTCGCCATCGGCGGGCTCATAGAATGGACCAAAAGGGCGAATGCAGCCGAACATGAACATGCCGCAGCTTAAGAAAGTTGTCATCATCGGACCGGAATCCACCGGCAAATCCTCGCTTTGCGAAGCGCTGGCCGCGCATTTTCAAACCTCCTGGGTACCGGAATACGCCCGCGAATATCTGGGGGTCCATGGAACGATTTATAAATTTGAAGATCTGCTGACCATCGCCAGGGGTCAGCTGGCGCTGGAAGAAAAGCTCACGGCAACCGCAACGATGGCCGGCAAGCGCCTGCTGTTCATCGACACGGACATGTATGTGATGAAGGTCTGGAGCGAATTCGTCTTCGGCCGCTGCGAATCGTGGATCCTCGATCAGATCGCTATCCGCAGGTATGACGCCTATCTGCTTTGCCGCACCGATCTGCCGTGGGTAAAGGACGATCTGCGTGAATATCCCGATCTGGCCTCACGCGACAAGCTGTTCCATATCTACCGCGATTGCCTCGTCAACCAACAAACGCCCTGGGCAGAGATCGGCGGGCAGGATGAAAACCGGGTCACAGCGGGGATCGAAGCGGTGAGCCGTCTATTGCAATAATTTTTGTATATCGGGATCATTCTGCAGAATACCCATCTGTCCGATGATCCAGGCGCTGCGGCTGGCTACGTGCGCGGACAACGGTTTCACCGTGTATACCTTAGGGTTGGGAAGACAGGCCGCGATCTTTGCCGCTTCCAGCCGCGTCAGGGTCCTGGCGGGTTTGTTATAGTAATGCCGGGACGCCGCCTCGATGCCAAATACCCCCTTCCCCATCTCGCTTACGTTGAGATACATCTCCAGGATGCGCTTTTTCCCCCAGATCAGCTCGATCATAAACGTAAAATAAACTTCCAGTCCCTTCCGCAGCCAGTTCCGGCCCTGCCAGAGAAAAACGTTTTTCGCCACCTGCTGGCTGATGGTGCTGGCGCCGTGAAGCGACTTGCTTTTCTGATTGTGCTTCATCGCCTTCTCGATATTCTTGAAATCGAACCCGTCATGATCCGGGAAAAGCTGGTCCTCGGAACTGATGACCGCCAGCTTGGCATAAGGCGAGATCTCCTTGCCCGGGACATAACTACGCTTCAGCCCGTCCCCGCCGATCCAGCTGCCCAGCTGCGTCAGCGTAATAGGCGGATTAACCCATTTCAACAGGAGGATGTATATGAATTGGAGAATGAAAAGGCAGATAACAACACGCTTGATGATTCGCCACGCACGGGGGATCAGTCCTTTGGTCTTAAACGGCATCCCTTTTTGGCACAAGATAATTATTGCCGACCGATCTGCATATATTGTAATTTAAATCGATGCCCCAGCCTATAGTATTTTTTTGCCGTCGCCACTAACACCACACCGGTAGCGATCAGCGCACTTCCAAGCACAATGCCCGATGTCGTATACCAATCTTTGGCCTCGTCGCCGCGAATTCCTCCGTTTACTGCTCCGAGCACAAAAACGCCCGTTCCGACGACGATAGCACTTACACCTGTGGCCTTACCGGTAAGCCCACCCTTCTGCCGTGCAATGGCCGCAACCTCTTTATAGCTGAATGCCTGTCCGTTGATATAGATCGTATCCCGGCGCAAGTCGTCGATGGTCCCATTGAACCATTGCCCATAGACCGTTTCAAAAGTCATCGGATCGCCGGTCGTATACGACCGGACATGCATACCGTTCTTTTCCAATACAAGGAAATCATGTTGCGCCCGGCACAAAAAGGGGATCACACAAAAAGCCAATATGAGAATGCGTTGCATAGCGGTGGATTCAAACTTACGACTATTCCTTGTTAATGGCCAATTAACAAAATCTATTTCTTGTGCAGGAACAAAACATCACAAGCAAGCACTACGCCGAAGATGACGAGCAAGGCCCCGGAGATCTTATTCACCACCGAAAGTGTCCTATATGTTAGCTTACTTCTCAATTTCCCTGCCATCATTACCTTGCCGATATCTGCGCTCATATTGATCAGCAGACAGGTGGAAAAGATCACGATGCGCTCTTTTATCGTATGATCCAGCGCCAGCAGCGCGGCATTCACCAGCCAGAAAAAGATAACGCCGGGGTTCAGGGTATTGATGATAAAACCGGAAGCGAATACCCGCGCCATATCGCGTTTGCGAAACCGGGCTTCGGCTTTTTCGGGGTCTTGCAGCTTGACCTTTTTGAATACCGCAAAATAGACGCCCATGCCGACAAGAAAAAGGCCGCCAAGACAACCTACGACCTTCTCGTGTGTATCCAGCAGGCTTACCGCGGCGGACAACGTATTGCTGAGGACCACCAACAGGATATCGCTGAGCCACACACCCGCCACAAAACTGAACCCGCCCCTGTGTCCGGCATTCAGACTTTGTTTTATGATGATAAAAATAATCGGCCCCACCGATAAGGCAAGCGCGAATCCCAGGGCCACTCCTTTCAATACGGACTCCAGCATACAAGGTCAATTACGAATTGAGACTTCCTGTCTCCAGAAATTTTTGCCAATCCAGCAGCATCTTACCTTTGAGCACCCGGGGAAATTTATGCTGACCCCCGATCTTGCCTTTTAGCCGCATAAACTCCATAAACTTTTGTTCGGGCAACACGTTTACATAGACATCTTTGAGCGCGCTTTCGCGCTCTACCGCATAATCGTCATTCAGCTCTTTAAGCCGGTCGTCGATCTTCTGTCTCAAAAGGGCCTCATCCACCGGATCGTTGCAGGCCAACCACCATTGGTGTGCAAAAAATAAACCATGGGGCACGCCCGCTACGGTGAACTCGGGGATCGAGATATTCATCTCCTCGGTAGCCAGCTGCACCGCCTTGTTCATATTGTCGACACTCAGATGTTCTCCTACCAGGCTGAGAAAATGTTTGGTTCTTCCGGTGATGATGATCTCGCAACGTTGTTTGTCGACAAACCGTACCGTATCGCCGATCAGGTACCGCCATGCGCCCGCACTGGTGCTGAGCAGCAACGCATAATCTTTCCCCTCTTCCACCTCATGGATCATATACGCTTCAGGGTTTTCCACCAGGTTGCCTTCGGCGTCGAAATTCTTGTTGTCAAAAGGAACGAACTCCAAAAAGATATGCTGATTGGTAACCAGCCGCATTCCCTTGGAATTCTGGGTATCCTGGTAGGCGATAAATCCTTCCGAAGCAAGATAGGTCTCGATATAGGTGATCGGCTTGCCCAGCAATTTCTCAAATCCTTTCCGATACGGGTCAAAGGAGACGCCGCCATGTACAAAAAATCCCAGATTCGGCCAGATCTCGTGGATACTATTGAGATTGTACCGCTCGATGATCTTTTCCATACACAGCTGGATCCAGCCGGGCACTCCGACCAGGAACCCGATATCCCACTGCGGCGCCAGCTTGACCACCTCTTCCAGTTTCTTCGACCAGTCCTGGGTGCGCGCGATCTTTTTGCCCGGTTTGTAGAACGGCTGGAACCAGAACGGAACCTTTCTTGCCGTGATCCCGCTGAGATCGCCGGAGTAATATCCGGCCCCTTTCTGCAAGCTCGTGCTGCCGCCAATCATCAGCCAGCCCTTGCCAATGCTCTTTACCGGAATATCCTTATACGTTCGCAGGGTGAGCAGCTGTCTGATCATTACGATGCGGTTACCGCGCAGAAGATCGTTGGTGATCGGGATATATTTGCTGCCGGCTTCCGAAGTGCCGGAAGAAAGGGCATAGTATTTTATCTTTCCCGGCCAGCAGATATCTGCCTTCCCTTCCAGCGTCTGATGCCACCAGCCGTCATAGATCTTATTGTAATCAGAAGTAGGAACGATCTGCTGGAATTTCTTCCCCGGATGCCGGCGATCCAGCAGGATCTCATCGAAGCGATACTTTTGACCGAACTCCGTAAATCTTGCCTTCTTAAGTAACTTACGCAAAACCTTCAATTGCTGCCGCCGCGGTGATTTCTGGGGCAGCCGCAACGCCTTGGCCAAAGATTTAGGTAATTGAATTTCAATCAAAGCCATGAAGTAGCCTCTGTCATTGGGTGTTGCGATCAAAATTAACACTTTATTTCGTCCGAAGCTCAAGTCTTTTAATGGCCGGACGAAACGCCGGGATGTCAAAAGAGCAGAATTTCTCCGGGCCCATCGCGATCCGCGCTGCCGACGGCCAGATGGCTTCCGGCTACATGAAATTTGGCCTGCCGGCCATTACGGTAAAGGGCCACCGCCTCCAGCGCGGTGATGCATTCCCGGAAGGAGAACGCCCTGCCTTCGCAAAAGATCATCTCCTCCGCTTGCTCCGGGCCGGCCGCTATCTCGCGCAATCCCGAAACGGATAACAAGATTCTGACGCGATCTGCCGCTTCGGCATCGCCTATGACCCAAACCCGCCGAACGCCGGTGGGAGCAGGCCGCCGCCGCTCTACCAACTTGCCAAGCCCGCCGATGCCGGCCCTGACCCGGATCGCCAGCTCCATCGCCAGATTGAAAAGCCCCGGCAGCACGCCGGTGAAATGTTTTTGCCTGAACTGGCTCATCGCCTTATAAAATTGCCGTACATAACGGACATCCTTTGACGTGCTCTCGCCTTTGAAATGCACGATCGTCGTATCGGCCAGATAGTAATTCTCATACCCTGCTTTTCCGATCCGGTAACTCAGATCGATATCCTCCGCATACATAAAGAAACGCTCGTCAAAACCGCCTGTCTCCTGCAAAATGGCGCGGCTGATCAAAAAACAGGCTCCCGAGAGCACCGGCGCGGGATGGTTCCGGTCTGCCGGCAGATATCCCAGGTAATACCCGGCGAAAAACCGGCTCCGCGGAAAAAGCGCCGTCAGCCCCGACAGCTTACAAAAGGCAACCCAGGGACCAGGGAAACCACGCCGCGACTCGGGCAGGAAGCGGCCGCTCCCGTCTATCATCCTGACGCCGACACCTCCCGCCCGCGGCCTGCCCCGTAAAAAATCGAGCCCGATGCGGAAAAAGTCCTCCGGCAGGATCGTATCGGGATTCAAAAAAAGAATATACTCGCCCCGCGCCTCGCGCAACGCCTGGTTGTTGGCCCGCCCGAACCCGATGTTCTCCTGGTTCCCGATAAACCTGACCTGCGGAAACAAAGCCCCGAGCGCCTCGATACTGCCATCACCGGAGTTATTGTCGACGACGATGATCTCCGCCTCAAAACCTGCCAGCGCCTGCCCTACGGAATGCAGGCAAAGCTCCAGGAAATAACGCACCCGGTAATTGACGATAATCACGGAAAAGATCATGGCTGGAAAGTTAAGCAACAATGTCAATTCGTTAAAAATTGATATATTTGCATTTGTCGATGAACCGGATTTCATCCGGTTCGTCCGTATAGCCGACCGACATTAGATCCAAAGGACATTGTGATGACATTAACGTTAACGCTTCAACAGATCGAAAAGATATCCAGGGCCCTGGGAGACAGCAACCGACTAAAGATACTACACTATATTTCCGGCAAAGGCGGATGCGGCGAATGTTCCGCCTTACAGAACATCATCGGGCTCGCACAACCATCCGTTTCGCATCATGTCAAGATCCTCATGGAGTCCGGTCTCATCCGGGCGGAAAAGGAAGGAAGAAACTACAGCTATACGCTGAACACCGGCATCCTCAATCAGTATACGGACTCATTAAGACAGCTGGAATGCACTAAGTAAGCGGATCGCGCAGAAGCTTACCCATTCTGGCCTATCTTTACGCCATGCTAAAATCAACACTCATTCGTGCGGCCGAGGCTGGGGCCGCCGTTATGCAACGGTATTTTCAAGGCGAATTCAAGATTTCCAATAAGGAAGGCATTAATAACCTGGTCACGGAAGCAGACCACGCATCCGAAAAAGCGATCTTCGATGTCATCCGGGAAGATTATCCCGACCATTACCTGCTGAGCGAAGAGGCGGGTGAGATCAGCATGGATTCCAGCTACAAATGGATCATCGACCCTATAGACGGTACTGTCAACTTTGCCCATGGCCTGCCGCTTTGCTGCGTTTCCGTGGCGGTCGAACAGGCGGGGGAAATGATCCTCG